>JAAUPC010000066.1 GCA_012036325.1 Paracoccaceae bacterium | reverse complement strand
GAACTCCACCACCCGGCCATCCCTTGTGACCACATCGACGGTCACGGTCGACCCGCAAAGGGGGGGAGCGTTTCTTGGCACTTGCTTGCGGGGCGGGCAGGCGGCCGTGATGCGGGATGTCTGCCGCGAGGGCCAGGATGCGGCCCGAGTAGAGAGAGAGAAGGTCGCTGTCGCTCATGGATCATCCCCGGTTGAGACTGTATGTAGTCTTCTCTGCACCCGTCGCCAAGGAGCCTTGCGATGCCGTTTGATCCTGCCAGCCTGACCTATGATGCCAAGGGCCTGATTCCTTGTGTGGCGCAGGACCATGCCTCGGGGGAGGTGTTGATGGTGGCCTGGATGAACGCGGCCTCGGTTGCGGCCACTCTGGCGACGGGGAAGGTCACCTATTGGTCGCGGTCGCGGGGGGCGTTCTGGGTCAAGGGTGAGACCTCGGGCCACCATCAGCGGCTGGTGGAGCTGCGCGTGGACTGCGACCGGGATTGCCTGCTGGTGCTGGTCGAGCAGGAGGGGCCCGCCTGCCACACGGGGCGGCGGTCCTGCTTCTACACGGCGATCCGGGAGGGGGAGGAGGTCGAGATCATGGCCCCTGTCCACGGTGGACAAGACGGACATAACCATTGAAAACAAGTGCTTGCCCGCGGATGTTAACCGCTTGGTAACCCGACCATCCGGCGGATGTCGGATGGCGTTGCGCCTTCCGCCCGGTACTTCGATAACGCCCGCGCATCGTCACGCTTTGCCAGTCGCTTGCCCTGATCATCGCGGATCAGGCGGTGGTGGTGGTAGCTGGGGGTTGGTAGACGCAGGATATGTTGTAGGAGGACGTGGATCTTCGTCGCCTCGGTCAGGTCCGCGCCCCGGATGACATGGGTGATCCCTTGCGCTGCGTCGTCCAGAACGACCGACAGATGATACGAAGTGCCCATATCGCGACGGGCGACAACAATGTCACCGACGCCTTTGGTCATGTCCTCGGGCGTGAATTCGATGCGGCCTGTTTTGCCTGAGGGACCCATACCCGTTTCCTGATAGCCCGCATAGGAATGCCAGCCGCCGGTCGGCGTATCGATGCGATGGTCAAAGGCATCGCTGCGACCTGCGGCGAGCGCCATGTTCATGCGCAAGGTTGCGGTCTGGGGGCGTGGATGTGTCTCGGGGAAGGTCCGCTCAAACCACATCTCGTCTCGGCAGGTGCCAGGATAGATCAGTCCGTCCGGACCGCTGGACAGCTCGGCTCCTTCCTGAGGTGCAGACATGGCCGCCGCGATATCACTGCGCGTACAAGTGCAGGGGTAGATCAGCCCCATATTCCACAACATATCAAGGGCTTGGGAGTAGGCAGGCAATCGCTCCGACTGGCGCATTGGCTCGGCGTCCCACCAGACACCCAGCCAATTCAGATCGTCGATCAATTGGCTCTCCCATGCCGGTTTGGAGCGGGTCTGATCAATGTCCTCGATCCGCAAGAGGAACTGCCCGCCTGCCGCCCGCGCCATGTCATGCGCAAGGATGGCGGAATAGGCATGGCCCAGGTGCAGCGGGCCCGTGGGACTGGGGGCGAAGCGGGTGATCATGCGACCCCGCCCCGGGCTTGACCCGGGACCTCATCGGTCGGCGGAGGCCCGGCGCGGGGCCGGGGCGGGGTTGCCTATGTGGCAAGCCATGCCTGGAACGCCTCTTTCGCGCGGTCGGTGTAGGCCTTGTAACGCACGGAGCGGCCCCGGCGGCCGCCTTTGGCGTCAATCGGGGGGAAGAGGCCGAAGTTCACGTTCATCGGCTGAAACGTCTTCGCCTCGGCCCCGCCGGTGATGTGGGTGACCAGCGCCCCCATTGCGGTTTCGGGGGGCGGCGGGGGCAGCGTCTGCCCCTTGATCTGCGCTGCGGCCATCCGGCCTGCTAAGAGGCCCATGGCGGCGGATTCGACATAACCCTCAACCCCGGTGATCTGGCCCGCAAAGCGCAGATGCGGGTGGGTTTTCAGCCGCAACTGATGGTCAAGCAGCGTGGGCGAGTTGATGAAGGTGTTGCGATGGATGCCACCAAGCCGGGCAAAGCTGGCATCCTGCAAACCGGGAATCATTTTCAGAACAGTGGTTTGCGCGCCATACTTCATCTTTGTCTGGAAGCCGACGATGTTGTAAAGCGTGCCAAGCTTGTTGTCGCGGCGGAGTTGCACAACGGCATAGGCCTTCTGGTCCGGCTTGTGGGCGTTGGTCAGGCCCACGGGTTTCATCGGGCCGTGGCGTAGCGTCTCGCGGCCGCGTTCGGCCATCACCTCGATCGGCAGGCAGCCGTCGAAATATCCGGCCGTCTCGCCCTCATGGAACTCAGTCTTTTCCGCGGCCAGAAGAGCGTCAATGAAGGCCTCATACTCGTCTTTCGTCATCGGGCAGTTGATGTAGGCCTTTTGTTCATCCTCGGTCTCGCCCTTGTCATAGCGCGACTGCATCCAGGCCGTGTTCATGTCGATGCTGTCGGCATAGACGATGGGGGCGATGGCATCGAAGAAGGCCAGCGCCTCGGCCCCGGTGGCGGATTTGATGGACTGCGCGAGGGCGGTGCTGGTCAGGGGGCCGGTGGCGATGATCCAGTGCCCGGATGAGGGGAGGGCGGTAACCTCTTCATAAGAAGCGGAAATCAGCGGGTGCGCCTTGAGTTTCGCGGTCACGGCGGCGGCGAAGGGGTCGCGGTCGACGGCCAGTGCCCCGCCAGCGGGAAGGCGGTGCTTTTCTGCCATTTCCATCACAAGACCGCCAGCGGTGCGCATTTCCCAGTGGAGAAGGCCCACAGCATTCTGTTCATGATCGTCCGAGCGGAACGAGTTTGAGCAGACCATTTCCGCGAAGTCGCCGGTGCGGTGGGCAAAGGTCTTCACGACGGGGCGCATTTCGTGGATGACCACGGGGATGCCTGCGTTCGCGGCGGCCCAGGCGGCCTCGGCCCCCGCCATGCCGCCGCCGATGATGTGAAGTGTGTCCATGGGGCGGATGTAGCTTTGTGTGGCTGGTGGCGCAAGGGAGGGGCGCTGCCCCTCTTGGCCCTTTGGGCCAATTCACCCCGGGATATTTGGGGACATAGAATGGGCTTGCCTCTGGGCTTTCGTGAAAGCGATGGGGTCATCCGTCGGATGGCCAAGTTCGGCAGCTTTCTGGAAGAATCCGGGCGCGGGAAGGTGGTCGGGCGATAGCGCTGGCGAAGGAGGGCTGCGCGGAAGGGTTTTCCTTCTCGCGCGTCTTCCTCCATCAGGGCCTCAAGCTGGGCGGTCAGGTCAGCCATGCGCAGGCCAAGCTCTTTGGCGAGTTGGCCGTAAGGGATCGTCTCACCCGCAGCTGCCAGAGCGGCGAGGCGGGTTTCAAGCGCGCTTTTCAAGGGCGTCGGCGATGCGTTCCAGGGCGAGCGTTTGCCGGGTAATCACCTCTTGCGTGCGCCTTTGTTCTTCCAGCATCGCCTTGGTCGTGTCGGAGTGCTGCTGCAGATAGACTTGGTAGCGCGCCGACTGATAGCGCGCGAGGGCGATCATCAGCACGCCCATGACCAGGGCAAAAATCGCAAGGGGGGCCCAGGCCTCCATCACTCATCCTCGCCTTGTTCGGCGACGCGGGCGACGGAGACGACCTCTTCCTCCGCGCCGACGTTGAAGACCTTGACGCCGCCAGCGCTGCGCGAACGGAAGCTGATCTGGTCCACCGGCACGCGGATCGACTGGCCGGTGGAGGTGGCGAGCATGATCTGGTCTGAGGTGGTGACGGGGAAGGAGGCGATGATGCGGCCGCCGCGTGGCCCCGGGCTGATGGCCTTGACGCCCATGCCGCCACGGCCCCGGACCGGGTAGTCGTGGGAGGAGGAAAGCTTGCCCGAGCCACCCTTGGTGACGGTCAGGATCAGGTCTTCGGCGGCGGACATCTCACTGTAGCGTTCGGGGCTAAGCTGGCCTGCGGCAACGGTTTCTTCTTCGTCGTCAGCCTCATCCTCGGTCACGCCTGCGATCAGTCGGCGCTGCTTGAGGTAGGCTTCGCGTTCCTCCGGTGTGGCGTCGAAGTGGCGGATGATCGACATGGAGACGACGTGGTCGCCCTCGGCCAGGCGGATGCCGCGCACGCCGGTGGAGCCGCGGGATTTGAAAACGCGAATCTCGGCGTGGGGAAGCGGATGGCGCGGCCGGCTTCGGTGACAAGCATCACGTCATCCTGGTCATCGGCGATGGCGGCGTTCACCAGGGTTATGCCCTCGGGCAGGTTCATCGCGATCTTGCCGTTGCGCTTGACGTTGGTGAAGTCGCTGAGGTCGTTCTGGCGGACGTCGCCGTCCGAGGTGGCGAAGACGATCTGGAGGGTTTCCCATTCCTCCTCGGGCACATCGACGGGCATCAGCGCAGCGATGGTGATGCCCTGGGTGATCGGCAGGATGTTGACCATGGCCTTGCCTTTGGCGGTGCGGCCGGCCAGGGGCAGGCGCCAGGTCTTCAGCTTGTAGACCATGCCATCGGTTGTGAAGAAGAGAAGCCAAGTATGTGTATTGGCGACGAAAAGTGTCGTCACCACATCATCTTCCTTAGTCTGCATCGAAGCCAGGCCCTTGCCGCCCCGGTTCTGGGACCGGAACTCTGCCAAAGGCGTGCGCTTGATGTAGCCGCCGGAGGTGATGGTGACGACCATATCCTCACGCTCGATCAGGTCTTCATCTTCCATGTCTCCGGCCCAGTCGACAATCTCGGTCCGGCGGGGGACGGCGAACATCTGTTTCATTTCAGACAGTTCGGTAGAGATGATCGCCATGATACGGTCACGGGAGCCAAGAATTTCAAGGTAATCCTTGATTTTGGCAGCGAGCTCTTCGAGTTCGTCGGTGACTTCCTTAACGCCAAGCGCGGTCAGGCGTTGCAGGCGCAAATCGAGGATCGCGCGGGCCTGAATTTCGCTCAGGTTATAGGTGCCGTCTTCGTTGATCGTGTGGCTGGGGTCGTCGATCAGCTTGATGTAATCGGCGATATCCTGGGCGGGCCAGCGGCGGGTCATCAGCTTTTCGCGCGCCTCAGCCGCGTCGGCGCTGGCGCGGATGGTGCGGACAACTTCGTCGACGTTCGACACGGCAACGGCTAGGCCACAGAGGACGTGGCTGCGCTCACGCGCCCTGCGGAGTTCGTACGCCGTGCGACGGGCAACCACTTCCTCACGGAAGGTGATGAAATGGCTGAGGAAATCGCGGAGCGTCAGCTGTTCGGGACGGCCGCCGTTCAGGGCCAGCATGTTGCAGCCGAAGCTGACCTGCATGGCAGAGAAGCGGAACAGCTGGTTCAACACCACATCCGGTGTCGCGTCGCGCTTCAGCTCGATCACCACGCGGACGCCGATCCGGTCGCTTTCGTCGGCGATGTTGGAGATGCCTTCGACCCGCTTTTCGCGCACAAGTTCGGCGATCTTTTCGATCATCGTCGCCTTGTTGACCTGATAGGGCACCTCATCGATGACGATGGCAAAGCGGTCCTTGCGGATCTCCTCGACATGGGTTTTCGCGCGGATGATGACTGACCCGCGCCCCTCCAAGTACGCTTTCCGCGCGCCGGAGCGGCCAA
Source organism: Paracoccaceae bacterium (assembly GCA_012036325.1). Taxonomy (GTDB): domain Bacteria; phylum Pseudomonadota; class Alphaproteobacteria; order Rhodobacterales; family Rhodobacteraceae; genus Tabrizicola. The sequence goes on along the minus strand of JAAUPC010000066.1, from coordinate 6,982 downwards.
GGATCAGCCCGCCGGTGGGAAAATCCGGGGCGGGGATGATGTCCATCAGCGCTTCCATGCTGATGTCGGGGTTCTGGATCATGGCAAGGGTGCCGTCGATCACCTCGCCCAGGTTGTGCGGCGGGATGTTGGTCGCCATGCCGACAGCGATGCCGCCCGCGCCATTGACCAGCATGTTCGGAAAGCGCGCGGGCAGGACGGTGGGTTCCTGGTCCTTGCCGTCGTAATTGTCCTGGAAATCGACGGTTTCCTTGTCGATATCGGCCAGAAGGAAGGCGGCGGGCTTGTCCATCCGCACCTCGGTATAGCGCATGGCGGCGGCGTTATCGCCGTCCATGGACCCGAAATTGCCTTGGCCATCCAACAGCTTCAGCGACATCGAGAACGGCTGCGCCATCCGCACCAGCGCGTCATAGATCGCGCTATCGCCGTGGGGGTGGTATTTCCCCATCGTGTCGCCCACCGGGCGGGCGGACTTGCGATAGGCCTTGTCATGCGTGTTGCCGGATTCGTGCATCGCAAAGAGGATGCGGCGGTGGACGGGTTTCAACCCGTCGCGCAGGTCAGGAATGGCGCGAGAGACGATCACGCTCATCGCGTAGTCGAGATAGGCGGTCTTCATTTCGGCCGCGATGTCGATCTGCGGGCCGTGATGCACAGCGCGTTCCGGTGTTTCGTCTGTCTTTTCAGTGTCTTCCGGGGTATCCGCCACTGTGCTGTCCGCCCATCATCAATTCACAAGATTTAGCTGGCAGAAGGATACACCATTCAAGCTATGGGGTGCAATGGTGGGGCGTGATCTACTGGCAGCCGCGAGGAGCGAGTGACAACATATTGTTTTCATTGATCTTTAATCTGGTTTTGACATCATCCGATCAGGGCATGCAAGAAAGGGGCACCTCATGGCTGCAAGCGAGACGGAACGGATGCTGAAAGGCTACGGACTAACGACGGCGGAACTTTACTATCGGATGCCGGATTATCGCAATGTTCTCAACAGCTTCGTCTGGCAAGACTATGATCTCGCGCCCGACTATCCGGAACTGTTCCGTTTCATCGAATTCTGGCACGGCAATATCGACGGGCCGCTGCATTCCGTGCGGTTCACCCACCGCAAGCTGATCGCGCCCGGGGAATGGCGCAATGTGGTGGGGGAGTTTCGGTTGCATTGAATGGCGCGCGGAGTTTTTGAAAACTCCGCACCGGAGCCTTTGAAGGCTCCGGTCCGATTTCTTCGAAGAAATCGGCAGCGCGACGGGTCAAATGGCCCGCAGGAGCATGCCGTAAAGATCGCGCGGATCGTCGGGGTCGGCGATCATGTCGAGGCTGTCGAAAAGGCCGGTCGCTTTGCTTTGAGCGAGGATGTAGCGCAGGGCCGAGAAATCCTCGATCGCGAAGCCGACGCTATCGAAAAGCGTGACCTGATCGGCAGAGGTGCGGCCCGGCGTGGCGCCAGTGATGACTTGCCAAAGTTCGGTCACCGGGTGGTTGGGGGGAAGCTGCTGGATTTCGCCCTCAACCCGGGTCTGGGGCGGGTATTCGACGAAGATCTTGGACCGCAACAGAATATCGCGGTGAAGCTCGGTCTTGCCGGGGCAATCGCCGCCGACGCCATTGATATGGACGCCTGCGCCAAGCATGTTGTCGGTCAGGATGGTGGCGTTGGTCTTGTCCGCGGTGACGGTGGTGATGATCTCTGCCCCCAGGATCGCCTCTTCCGACGTGGTGCAGGGGATGACGCGCAGGCCTGATCCGGCAAGGTTCTTCACGCATTTGGCGGTGGCGGCGGGGTCGATGTCGTAAAGCCGCACCTCTGTCAGCCCGCAGATGGCTTTGAACGCGACGGCCTGGAATTCGGCCTGCGCGCCATTGCCGATCAGGGCCATGGTGGTGGCGTTTGCCGGGGCGAGGTGTTTGGCGGCCATCGCTGACGTGGCAGCGGTGCGCAGCGCGGTGAGGATGGTCATCTCCGACAGGAGAACGGGGTAGCCGGTCGCCACATCGGCCAAAAGGCCGAAGGCGGTGACGGTCTGCAGACCTGGCGCATGTTGGCGGGGTGGCCGTTGACGTATTTGAACCCGTAAGTGACGCCGTCCGAAGTGGGCATAAGCTCGATCACGCCTACGTCAGAATGGCTGGCGATGCGCGGGGTCTTGTCGAAAAGGGGCCAGCGGCGGAAATCGGCCTCAATCTCGGCCGCGAGGTCGATCAGGACGCGCTCGATGCCAAGCTGCAGGACCAGCTGCATCATCTTGTCGACGGAGACGAAGGGGACGAGGTTCAGGGTCATTTGGCCCTCGTCATTTCGATCTGGTGGGGCGGTCGAAGACCTTCTTGCCCATGAGGGAGCCGACGAGGTCAACCATAAGGCGGGCGGTCATCCCGCGGTCGTCAAGGAAGGGGTTGAGTTCGACGAGGTCGAGCGAGGTCACCAGCCCGGATTCGTGCAAAAGCTCCATCACCAGATGCGCCTCGCGGAAGGTGGTGCCGCCGGGGACGGTGGTGCCGACGGCGGGGGCGATGGCGGGGTCAAGGAAGTCGACGTCGAGGGAGACGTGCAGCATGCCCCCCGCCTGGCGGACCTTGGTCAGGAAATCGCGCAAGGGGGGCGACGATGCCGTGTTCGTCAAGCACCCGCATGTCGTTGATGGCGATGTCATGGTCGAGAAGCGCTGCCTGTTCGGCAGGGTCAACGGAGCGGATGCCGTAAAGGCAGATGCGGTCGGCGGGGACCGGGGCGGGGAAGGACGGGAAGGCGTCAAAACCGTCGCGCCCGGCGATATAGGCGAGGGGCGTGCCATGGAGGTTGCCGGAGGTGGTGGTCAGGGGGGTATGGAAGTCGGAATGCGCATCGAGCCACAGGATGTACAGCGGCCGCCCCTGCCGCTGGGCGAAGGCGGCCGCCCCGGCGACGGACCCAAGCGCCAGCGAATGATCACCGCCCATGATGATGGGAAAGCCGCCGTCGCTGAGGGCGTCATCGACGCGGTCCATCAGCGCCTGCGTCCAGCCGAGCGTTTCGGCCAAGGAATGGACGACCGGGTTCGGGCAATAGGCAGGCTCCAGCGGCGGTAAGGCAAGATCGCCCCAGTCGGTGACGCCATGGCCCTCAGACGCAATCTCGCGGGCAAGGCCTGCGACGCGGTAGGCGGCGGGGCCCATGAGGCAACCGGGGCGCTGCTGGCCAGAGTCGATGGGCGCGCCGATCAGGATGGTTTTGGGCATGGGGTCCTCACATGGTCAGGGACGGGTGTAGCGGCGGCGGATGGTCGGTGGCAACGCACAAAAGGCCAGGGCAAACGCCAGCTTCCGGGCAATCTGCCGATTGGCGCGGCGGAAGGGCGCAGGGTATTCCTAATACCGGCCCGGACGCCTAGTATGACAGGGAAACGGGAGTAGGCCATGATCATCGAACTTGGGCATTTCGCGCTGATCCTGGCGCTGATGGTGGCGCTGGTGCAATCGACGCTGCCCTTGTGGGGGGCGCAGAGGGGTGACGCGCGGCTGATGGCCCTGGCCGAGCCTGCGGCGATGATCCAGCTGGTGCTGGTGGCCGCGTCTTTTGCGGTGCTGACCTGGGCTTTTGTCGCCTCGGATTTCTCGCTTTCGGTGGTGGTCCAGAATTCGCACACCGAAAAGCCGCTGCTTTACAAGATCAGCGGGGTTTGGGGCAACCATGAGGGGTCTTTGCTGCTTTGGGTGCTGATCCTCGCCGTCTATGGCGGGGCGGTGGCGGTCTGGGGGGGCAATCTGCCGATGCGGCTGAAGGCACGGGTGCTGGCGGTGCAAGGCATGATCGGCGTCGCGTTCCTGCTGTTCATGCTGCTGACGTCCAACCCGTTCTGGCGGCTGGCGGCCCCGCCTTTGGACGGTCAGGACCTGAACCCCTTGTTGCAGGACCCCGGCCTCGCCTTCCACCCGCCGTTTCTTTACCTTGGCTATGTCGGCCTGAGCATGGCGTTCAGCTTTGCCGTGGCAGCACTTATTGAGGGCAAGGTGGATGCCGCCTGGGGCCGCTGGGTGCGGCCTTGGACGCTTGCCGCCTGGATTTTCCTGACCATCGGCATCGGACTTGGGTCGTGGTGGGCGTATTATGAACTGGGCTGGGGCGGGTTCTGGTTCTGGGACCCGGTGGAAAATGCGAGCTTCATGCCCTGGCTTCTGGCCATCGCACTTCTGCACAGTGCCATCGTGGTGGAAAAGCGCGAAAGCCTGAAGGCCTGGACGATCCTGCTGGCGATCCTGGCTTTTGGGTTCAGCCTGATTGGCACCTTCATTGTGCGGTCGGGCGTCATCACATCCGTCCATGCCTTTGCCAATGACCCCGACAGGGGCGTGTTCATCCTGCTGATCCTTGCGTTCTTCACCGGAGGCGCGCTGATCCTGTTTGCGCTGCGCGCCGGGGCGATGGAGGCGAAGGGGATCTTCGCGCTGGTCAGCCGCGAAAGTGCGCTTGTGGCCAACAACATCCTGCTGGCGGTGTCGGCCTTTGTGATCTTCATCGGAACGATCTGGCCCTTGATTGCCGAACTGATGCTGGGCCGTACCCTCAGCGTTGGAGAGCCGTTCTTCAACGCCGCTTTCAGCCCCTTTGTCGTGGCGCTGGCGATCATCTTGCCGCCCGGGGCCATGCTGGCCTGGAAGCGCGGCAGCCTCCAGCGCAATGCCCGGGCTTTGATCCCGGCGCTGGTGTTCTCAGTGGCGTTGGCGGCGCTGGCCTATGCGATGCAGACCAACCAGACCGCCCTTGGGCCGATTGGCGTGGCGCTGGGGGCCTGGGTCTTGTTCGGGGCACTGGCCGACCTCTGGCTGCGCACTGGGCGTGAGGGGTTGGGCAACCGTGTGTCCCGCCTGACCCGCCTGCCGCGTGCCGACTGGGGCAAGGCGGTGGCGCATGGCGGGCTTGGGGTCACGATCTTTGCCGTCTCGGCCATGCTGGCCTGGAAGATCGAGGATATCCGCGTGGTTCAGGTGGGTGAGACTTTCCCCTTGGGTGCCTATGAGGTGCGGCTGGACGATGTGCGGGACGTTGAGGGGCCGAACTACCTGTCCACCATGGGCTTCATGACAGTGCTGCGCGATGGCGCGGTCGTGGCAACGCTGAACCCGGAAAAGCGCGTCTACCCGGTGGCAGGCATGCCCACGACCGAGGCCGGGATCGACTATGGCTTCCTGCGCGATGTCTACATCGTGCTGGGCGACCGGCAGCAATCCGGCGGCTGGGCGGTGCGCAGCTATATCGAGCCCTTTGCCAACTGGCTTTGGGCGGGCTGCCTGTTGATGGCGTTCGGCGGCGTGATCAGTCTGACCGACCGGCGCTTTAGGGTGGCGGCGGGGGCACGCAAAACGGTGTCCGCCGTTGGAGTGCCCGCGGAATGAGCGGGCGCAAGGGATGGTGGGCATATTGCCCACCCTACGCGGTGGCGCTGATGCTGATCGCCTCACCCGTGCCTGCCGTGCAGCCGGATGAGGTTCTGGCCGACCCCGCGCTGGAGGCACGGGCGCGCGAGATCAGCCGCGACATCCGCTGCCCGGTCTGTCAGGGCGAATCCATCGACGACAGCAGCGCCCCGATCAGCCGCGATTTGCGGATCATCATCCGCGAACGGCTGGTGGCGGGCGACAGCGACCGCGAGGTGGTGGATTACATCGTCGCCCGCTATGGCGAGTTCGTGCTGTTCAACCCGCGCGCCGAAGGGTCGAACCTGATCCTGTGGCTGGCGGGGCCGGCGCTTTTCCTCGCCGCGATTGCCATTGCCGTAGCGGCCCAACGCCGCCGCGAGGTGCCTGACGCGCGGCTGACCGAGGCGGAAGAAGCCCAGCTGCAGGAAATCCTGAAAGAGTGACGCGGCGTCGGGCTTTGGTCTGGCGCGCAGAACCCGTTAGCCTTGCCCGATCGCAAAGGGGGGCGCTTTCATGACCACACTCACCGTGACCAAGGCCGAGGGCGTCACGACGATCACCCTCAACCGGCCCGAGGTGATGAATGCGCTGAACCGGGCCTTGCGGGCCGAACTGACGGCGGCTTTGGTTGCAGCATGGTCCAGCCGGGTGATCGTGCTGACCGGGGCTGGGCGCGCCTTTTGTTCTGGCCAGGACTTGGGCGATGCGCAGGCCTTGGGCGCGCTGGATTTTGAAGCGACGTTGAATGACGAATACGTGCCCATGATCCGGGCGATCACGGAGGCTCCGGTTCCGGTCATTGCTGCGGTGAACGGGGCGGCGGCGGGGGCGGGGGCGAACCTAGCGCTCGCCTGTGATCTGGTGATTGCGGCGGAAAGTGCCACGTTCATCCAGGCTTTCGCGCGGATCGGGCTGATCCCGGATGCGGGCGGCACGTCGTTCCTGCCCCGGCGCGTTGGGTTGCAGCGGGCGATGGGGGCGGCCCTTCTGGCCGAGCCGGTCAGTGCCAGGCAAGCCGAAGCCTGGGGGATGATCTGGGAAGCGGTTCCCGATGACCGCTTTGCCGAGGTCGTGGCGGCACGCGCGGCGAAGCTTGCGGCGGGACCGACCGGGGCCTACGCCGCGCTGAAAACAGGCGTTGCGCGGGGCGTTCGATCAGCCGCTTGAAGAGCAATTGGCTGTCGAAGCCCGGCTTCAAGGGGTTTGCGGCGCGTCGGACGATTTCCGCGAAGGTGTGGCTGCGTTCATGGAAAAACGGACACCGAACTTCACGGGCAGGTAGGTCGCGGGTCACCCCGGCGCGCCACGTATATACACAGTGATATTCGGTATTTTTCTGGATATATCCGTATTTTACACGCCTCTCTTCAACCCCGCGACGCCGGTTCTCGCGATTTCCAGAAGTCCAAGCGGGCGCATCAGGTCAGCAAAGGCGTCGATCTTGTCGGGCGTGCCCGTCATCTCGAAGACGAAGCTTTCCAGCGTCGAATCGACCACACTGGCACGGAAGATTTCGGCCAGCTGCAGTCGCCTCGACGCGCGCGGCGCCGGTGCCAGCGACCTTCAGCAGCGCCAGTTC
>JAAUPC010000065.1 GCA_012036325.1 Paracoccaceae bacterium | reverse complement strand
GCATCGGCGCTGCGGGCGTAGATCACGATCCCGCCACTGCGCCCGCCGCCGTAGCTGGGCAACAGCACCGCGCGCCGCACCCCGTGATCGACAAAGAGCCGGGCCATCCGCGTTTTGTCGGCGCCGGGTGGGGGTCTGCAGTTCTGCTGCCACGTCCAGATGGTTCGGGGCGGTGCTGCGGGCGCAAAACTCCATCCAGGGGTCAGACAGGTAAAGCCGCTGGTCCATGTAGTCGCGCATCAGAGCAGCCGGGGTATTGGTCCTGATCGCCAGGGCGGCACCGGTCGTGCGGGCGGCGGTTCCGGCGGTGACCCAGTCGCTGCCGCAGTCCTGCAAGAGGCGCGTGCCGCAGGCCCAGCGGTCTGCATCGCTGGTGCAGTGCTGCAAGGCGTCCAGCGCGCCGATCAGGAGGTGTTGCGCAGCAGTCATCGTTTCTGGCTCAGGACAACGCCCGCAGGTCCGGCGGGCCAGCGTCGATCAGATGGCAAAAGGGGCCCCGGTGTCAACCGAGGCCCCTTTTTCATCTGTGTCACACAGCCTTAGTGAGCGTGGGATTTGTCCCAGTCTTCACGCTTCGGCAGCTGCTCGAACGTGTGTTCCGGCGGGGGTGAGGACAGCGTCCACTCCAGCGTGTCGGCGTATTCGTTCCAGTAGTTGTTCTCGGTCACGCGGCGGCCCCAGAGCAGGGTGTAGGCCACGATGCCGATGAAGAACACGAAGGACGCGAAAGCGATGAAAGCGCCGATCGAGGAGAACCAGTTCCAGTAGGCGAAGGCCTCGGGATAGTCGATGTAGCGGCGCGGCATGCCCTGGCGGCCCAGGAAGTGCTGGGGAAAGAAGGTCAGGTTCGAGCCGACGAACATCATCCAGAAGTGCAGCTTGCCCGCCCATTCCGGATAGTGCCGCCCGCTCATCTTGCCCATCCAAAAGTAGATGCCGGCGAAGATGCCAAAGACAGCGCCCAAACTCATCACATAGTGGAAATGCGCGATCACATAATAGGTGTCGTGATAGGCGCGGTCGACGGGGGCTTGGCTGAGGACGATACCGGTTACCCCACCAACGGTGAAGAGGAACAGGAAGCCGAAGGCCCAAAGCATCGGCGTCTTGAACTCAACCGACCCGCCCCACATCGTGGCGATCCAGCTGAACACCTTGATGCCGGTTGGCACCGCGATGACCATGGTCGCCAGCATGAAGTAGCTTTGCTGTGTCAGGCTCATCCCGGCGGTGTACATATGGTGCGCCCAGACGACGAAGCCGAGGACGCCGATCGACACCATCGCGTAGACCATCGGCAGATAGCCGAAGATCGGCTTGCGGCTGAAGGTGGCGATGACCTGAGAGATGATCCCGAAGGCGGGAAGGATGATGATGTAGACTTCCGGGTGGCCGAAGAACCACAGGATGTGCTGGTAAAGGACCGGGTCACCGCCGCCCGAGGGCGTGAAGAAGGTGGTGCCGAAGTTGCGGTCGGTCAGCAGCATGGTGATTGCACCGGCCAGCACCGGCAGCGCCAGAAGGACCAGCCAGGCGGTGATGAAGATCGACCAGGCGAACAAGGGGACCTTGTGCATGGTCATGCCCGGCGCGCGCATGTTGAGGAAGGTCGTGATCATGTTGATCGCGCCCAGGATCGACGAGGCACCCGACAGGTGGACCGCGAAGATCGCAAGGTCCATGGCATAGCCGCCCTCAGCCGTCGTGGAAAGCGGCGGGTAAAGTACCCAGCCCACGCCCGCGCCAGTGCCAAGATCCCCCCCGCCACCCGGCGCGAAGAGCGAGGCCACCGCGAGCGAGGTGCCCGCGATAAAGAGCCAGAACGACAGGTTGTTCATCCGCGGGAACGCCATGTCCGGCGCGCCGATCTGCAGCGGCATGAAATAGTTGCCGAAGCCGCCGAAAAGCGCAGGAATGACCACGAAGAACATCATCAGGATGCCGTGGGCCGTGACGGTCACGTTCCAGATATGGCCGTTCGGCGTGCAGGTGGCCGAGGCATCCGCAACAAGGCGCAGACCTTCCTGGCACATGTACTGCACCTGCGGCTCCATCAGCTCCATCCGCATGTAGACGGTGAAGATGACCGAGATCAGGCCAACGATCCCCCCGGCGAAGAGGTAGAGAATCCCGATGTCCTTGTGGTTCGTCGACATGAACCAGCGGATGAAAAACCCTGGTCTTGGATGGTCATGGCCGTGAATGGCTGCGTCTGCCATGGGCAGTCTCCCGCTTTGGTCTTTTATTCGTGCGATGGTGGCCTGTTCGACAGGCCATCCGGTTCCCTCAGCCCGGTTCTAACCTTGGGCGGGGCGGGTCGCAATGTCTGACTTTGCCGCAGGGGGCAGAAATCTTGGCGGCGTTTTCGCCCTTCCAAGGCATCACGGCAAAGGCAAGGCGCGCCCCAGGGCCGAGGCGCGCCTTATGAAGGATGATAAGCCGGATCGGCCCTACAGGATCACGCGTCTATTGCGAGACGGATTGCAGGTAGGCCGCCACGTCCTCGCCCCCGACGGCAAGTTTGTAGGACATCTTCGACTTCGCGCTTTCATCGCCAAGCGCCGATTGCAGGAAAGCCGCCGGATTGGCCACATAGGCGGCGAAGCTGGCCGTATCCCAGACAGCGCCCGTTGCGCCAAGGGCTGCGATGGATGAGCCATAGCTGTAGTCAGGGTCCGCTGCGACGCCGCGCCCGATGATGCCGTACAGGTTCGGCCCGGTGCGGCCGCCTTTCTGGATCTCGGTCCCGTCAGGGGCGATCACCGAATGGCAGGCCTTGCAGTTGCGGAACGCCTCCTCGCCCGCGACCGGATCAGCGGCAAGGGCAGGTGCGGCGAAGGCCGCGCCAAAAGCCGAGACGGTGGCAGCCAGAAGGATGAACTTCGTCATGATGTCCTCATATGTCACGAGGCGCCAAGGGGCGCTCTCACAAGGGGGAACATGGGATAGGGGGGGCATGATATGCAATAGCAACATGGTCGCATCTGCCCCGGGACCCCGCGTCATCCGATAGCAATGCCGTCTGACGACGGGCGCCACCTTAGCTGCAGGTCCGCTGGAAAGCGCTGTCGAAGGTTGCCATCAGGGCGGCGTCAAGATCGGCCATCGTGACGGGCAGGCCCAGGTCAACCAGGCTGGTCACCCCATGGTCGCGGATGCCGCAAGGGACGATCCCGTCAAAATGCGTGAGGTCGGGTTCGACGTTGATCGAGATGCCGTGAAAGCTGACCCAGCGGCGCAGCTTGATACCGATGGCGGCGATCTTGTCTTCGGCGGGCTTGCCACCCGGGCCGGGGCGGTCGGGGCGTTGGACCCAGACGCCGACACGGCCATCGCGGACCTCACCGGTCACGTTGAACTCGGCCAGGGTATTGATGACCCAACGCTCCAGGTCGCGGACAAAGCAGCGCACGTCACCGCCGCGCGCTTTCACGTCCAGCATGCAGTAGATCACCCGCTGGCCGGGGCCGTGGTAGGTGTACTGCCCACCGCGACCGACCGGATAGACCGGGAACCGGTCAGGCTGCACCAGATCAGCCGGTCTGGCCGAGGTGCCGGCGGTGTAAAGCGGTGGATGCTCCAACAGCCAGATCGCCTCACCCGCGCGGCCTTCGTTCATGGCGGCGACATGCGCCTCCATCGCGGCCAGCGTCTCGGGGAAGGGGGAAAGCCCGGGCAAGGTCTGCCAATCCACCATGCTGATCCCCCGTTTCTGCGCCTGGTGCCAGACATGCGCCAAAGATCGCCCCGAATGCAACCACCGCCGCCGTCAGCCCGCCCGCCAGGGGCCGGATTTTCCCTTCGGCGCGAAAGCTGAAAATCCCCCTTTTCATCGCCCGCGCCAGAGGCTAGTAAGCGGGCGTCCAAGGCAGGGCCAGTGCGCGGATGTGGCGGAATTGGTAGACGCGCAGCGTTGAGGTCGCTGTTCCTTAACCGGAGTGAAAGTTCGAGTCTTTTCATCCGCACCAGGCCCTGCCGGACATGTCTTTCGGGACAGCCACAAAAGGACGCGGCGCCGCAAGGCCCGCGTCCTTTGTCTTTGTCCGCGCAGGTCTGGCTGTCCCCGCTCCTTGACCTTTTTCCCGATTGGCGTCGCAACACGGTGCAAATGACCGGCTGACCTGGCCCATTTTGCCCGTTTTTCCCGCAGTTGGGCAGTCGGCGGGCATTTTCGGATTTCTGCGTTGCATTGCAGGGCCGGTTTCGCTTTAGTCCAAGACAGAAAAGAAGGCGCAAAGCGTCCATGATTTCAGGGAGACACGGGTGACGTCAGAGCCCCGCAGCGACGCTTCGTCTGTTCGAACACGTGCAGAAAAGCTACGACGGGGTCAGCTTGGTCGTAAAAGACCTGAACCTGACCATCGCCAAGGGTGAGTTTCTGACCATGCTTGGCCCCTCAGGCTCGGGCAAGACGACCTGCCTGATGATGCTGGCCGGGTTTGAGACGGCGACCAGCGGTGAGATCCGGCTGGACGGTCGGCCGATCAACCAGGTCCCGCCGCACAAGCGTGGGATCGGGATGGTGTTCCAGAACTACGCGCTTTTTCCGCATATGACGGTGGGCGAGAACCTCTCTTTCCCGCTGGAAGTGCGGGGCATGTCGAAGTCCGACCGCGAGGCGAAGATCAAGCGGGCCCTTGATATGGTGCAGATGGGCAATTTCATCAGCCGCCGCCCGGCGCAGCTTTCGGGGGGCCAGCAGCAGCGCATCGCTTTGGCCCGGGCGCTGGTCTTTGATCCCGCACTGGTGTTGATGGACGAACCCCTGGGCGCGCTGGACAAGCAGTTGCGCGAACATATGCAGTTTGAAATCAAGCACCTGCATGACAGCCTTGGCATCACCGTGGTCTATGTCACCCACGACCAGGGTGAGGCGCTGACGATGTCCGACCGCGTCGCCGTCTTCAACGATGGCCGCATCCAGCAGCTTGCCCCGCCCGCCGACCTTTATGAGCGCCCCGACAACAGCTTTGTCGCTGGGTTCATCGGGGAAAACAACAAACTCCTCGGCACGATCGAGGATTTGAACGGCGACAAAGCCCTCGTCCGCCTGCGCACCGGGGAACTGATCGACGCGACGGCGGTGAATATCAAGGAGAAGGGTCAGCAGACCCTCGTCTCGATCCGCCCCGAACGGGTGGAGTTCAAGCCCGAGATGATGCCGCAAGGCGCCCACACCATCGACGCCGAGGTGGTGGAGATGATCTACATGGGCGACATCCTGCGCGCTGTCCTGCGCGTGGCGGGGGTGGATGACTTCGTGATGAAGATGCGCAACACGCTGGGGCAGACCAAGCTGACCCCCGGCCAGAAGATCAAGGTCGGCTGGCACCCGCAGGATGCCCGCGCGCTTGACCCCTGACACCCGGTTTTCGGGAACGTCAGGCCCTCTACCCAAGACCACAAGAAACCAACCAGGGAGACTGCCAATGAAAAAGACCCTCATCCTGTCCACCGCCCTTGCGGGCTTTGCCGTCGCGGCCCAGGCCGATGTGACGGTGATGTCCTGGGGCGGTGCCTACGGCGCGGCCCAGACCGAAGGGCACCTGAAGCCCTTCACCGCTGCCAGCGGCATTGCGACCGTAATGGTCGACAGCGACAACCCGGCCACCCCGATCAAGGCGATGGTTGAGGCGAACAACGTCACCATCGACGTCGCCAGCCTGGAATACGCTGACGCGATCCGCCTGTGCGACGAAGGCGTGCTTGAGGTGATCGACCCGGCCGTCCTGCCGGCAGGTGCCGATGGCACCCCCGCGATGGATGACTTCCTGCCCGGCGCTGTCACCGAATGCGGCGTGTCGACCGATATCTGGGCGACGATCTACGCCTATGACACGACCAAGTTCACTGGCGAAGCGCCGACGACCGCGGCCGATTTCTTTGACACCACCAAGTTCCCCGGCAAGCGCGGCGTGCGCAAGGGTGCCAAGGCTGTCCTCGAATTCGCGCTGATGGCCGACGGCGTGCCTGCGGCCGAGGTTTATGCCACCCTCTCCACCCCCGAAGGTGTGGACCGGGCGTTTGCCAAGCTTGATACCATCAAGGGCGATATCGTCTGGTGGGAAGCTGGCGCGCAGCCGCCGCAACTTCTTGCCGATGGCGAAGTGGTGATGTCGACGGCCTACAACGGCCGGGTCTTCAACGCCGCCGTGGCCGAGGGCAAGCCGTTCCAGATCGTCTGGGATGGGCAGATCTATGAGAACGAAATGTATGCGATTCCGAAAGGCGCGCCGAACAAGGACGCAGCGCTGGAGTTCATCGCCTACGCCACCTCGACCGAAGGTCTGCGCCAGCAAGCCCAGTGGATCAGCTATGGCCCGGCGCGGAAATCGTCGCTGCTGGAGCCGCTGATCTTCAACGATGGCAAGACCGAAATGTCGCCGCACCTGCCCACGAACCCGGCCAACCTGACCAATGCGCTAGAATCGGGATCTGAGTTCTGGGTTGACCGTGACGCCGAGTTGAACGAGCGGTTCAACGCCTGGCTGGCCGCTGGCTGATGCTTCTGGCGCGGGGGGCTTTCCGTCCCCCGCGCCGCCCTTTACTTGACCGGATAGCAAGATGGCCGATGTGGCACTTCTGACAACTTCTGACGGCCGCCCCTTGGCCCAGGCCTTGGTTCAGGCCCAGGCGCGTGCTCGGCGGCGGGCGTTCTTCCTGGTGCTGCCGCTTTTGCTGTTCGTGATCTTCAGCTTCATCCTGCCCATCGGCCAGATGCTGCACCGGTCTGTCTATAACGACGGATTTTCCGCCAGCGCCCCAGAGCTTGGCGCCTGGTTCGCCCAGAACCCGGCCAGCACACCACCCGATGAGGCCGCCTTTGCCGCCCTTGCCGCCGATCTGGCCAATATGCAGGCAAACCGCCTGGCGGGTGAGGCGGGAACGCGGATCAACTATGTGATTCCCGAAACCAGGTCGCTTTTCACCCGCACCGCGCGGGATGCAAAGAACCTGACCCCGCCCTATCAGGCCGCCCTGTTGGCGGTTGACCCGAAATGGGGCGACCCGGCCCTTTGGCAGGCGATGCGCGCGGCGTCTTCGGCCTATACGCTGGATTTCTACCTTGTCTCGGCCGATTTTCAGCGCACGGCTGACGGCAGCATCGAACGCGTGGATGAAAACCGGCAGATCTACATCGCGCTCTTCGTCAAGACCTTCATCCTTTCGGCAATCATCACTGTCCTGTGCCTGTTGATCGCCTTTCCGGTGGCGCATCTCTTGGCCACCCTGCCGATGGCCAAGGCCAACCTTCTGATGATCCTTGTGCTTTTGCCCTTCTGGACGTCGCTTCTGGTGCGGACCACAAGCTGGATGGCGCTTTTGCAGGGCGAGGGCGTCATCAATGACCTTCTGGTCTGGATCGGCGCGATTGCCGAGGATGGCCGCCTCAGGATGATCAACAACCAGACCGGCACGATCATCGTGATGACGCATATCCTGCTGCCCTTCATGATCCTGCCGCTTTATTCTGTGATGAAGGTGATCCCGCCCAGCTATGCCCGCGCCGCGCGCAGCCTTGGCGCGACAAGCTGGACCACCTTTCGCCGGATCTACCTGCCGCAAACGCTGCCCGGGGTGGCGGCGGGCTCGCTCCTCGTCTTCATCCTGGCGGTCGGCTATTACATCACGCCCGCGCTAGTGGGGGGGGCGGATGGGCAGCTGATCTCCAACCTCATCGACTTTCACATGGATCGTTCGAACTGGTCGATGGCCGCCGCGCTGTCCGCGATGCTCTTGGTCGGCGTCCTGATCCTTTATTGGCTTTATGATCGGCTGGTCGGGATCGACCGCCTGAAACTTGGGTGATCTGATGGCGCTGCCCCCCTATGCCGACCCTTTGGAGCGTGTGTGGCACCGCACCTATCAGGTGATCTGCGCGCTGGTCTTCATCTTCCTGATCGCACCCATCCTGATTGTCATTCCGCTATCCTTCAACGTCGAGCCCTATTTCAGCTTCACCGAAAAGATGGTCCGGCTGGACCCGACCGGATATTCCCTGCGCTGGTATGACACGCTTCTGACCTTCGGCATGCAGGCGCCTGATGTGCCGCGTGAGGGGGCCTGGTATTCTGACATGTGGGCCAATGCCACCTGGGTGCAGGCGGCGAAAAATTCGCTGATCATCGGGTTCTGGGCCACGATCTTTGCCACCGTCCTTGGCACGCTGGCCGCGCTTGGCCTGTCGCGCCCCGAAATGCCTTACCGGCGGGCGATCATGGCGATCCTGATCAGCCCGATGATCGTGCCGATCATCATCATCGCGACGGGGATGTTCTTTTTCTACTCCAACCCCTGCGGGATCATTGGAATTGAGTGTGGACGGCTGACCTCAACCTATCTTGGGGTGATCCTGGCACATACGATCCTAGGGATTCCCTTCGTCATCATCACGGTGACGGCCACGCTGGCGGGGTTTGATCAGTCCCTGATCCGGGCGGCGCAGTCGCTGGGGGCCAACCCGCGCACGGTGTTTTTCAAGGTGGTGATGCCATTGATCCTGCCGGGCGTTGTGTCGGGGGCCTTGTTCGCCTTCGTCACCTCGTTTGACGAGGTGGTGGCGGTGCTTTTCATTGCAGGACCCGAACAGCAGACCATCCCGCGACAGATGTGGAACGGAATCCGCGAGCAGATCAGCCCGGCAATCCTTGCGGTGGCGACGATCCTGGTGGTGATCTCCATCGCGCTTTTGACCACGGTTGAACTTCTGCGCCGCCGGTCCGACCGCTTGCGCGGCGTGACCGGGCGCTGAGACCACGATTTTTCTGCGAAAAATCGGTCAGGGCAGGATCTGGAGCCAGCCCCAGACGCTGATGATCGACAAGGCCGTCGCCACCAGCACGGTTGAGGCGGCCACCCGTTTGGCCACGCCGTAAAGATTGGCAAAGACATAGGCATTGACACCCGGTGCCATTGCTGCGGTCAGGACGGCAGAGCGCAGTGACGCATCCCCCAGCGCGAAGACTTGGCTGCCAAGAAGCCAGGTGATGCCCGGATGCAGGCCAAGCGATACGCAGGACAACAGAAGGATCGCGCGCATATCACCCTCGGGGCGGTAGCGGTAAAGAACCCCGCCCAGGCCGAAAAGGGCTGCGGGCAGCGCTGCCGCAAGCACCATGTCGATGGCCGACCAGGCGATGGCGGGCAGGGGCAGGCCGGACAGGTTGACCGCAAAGCCGCACAGGATGCCGATGACCAGGGGCTGGGACAGGATCGCACGCCCGACCTGCCGTGCCAGCACCGCCGCCGACAGGCCCAACCCACGGGACCGGGCCAGTTCCATCAGGGTGATCCCGAAGGCATAAAAGACCGGTGCGTGGATCGAGATGATGGCGAAGTTCCCCTCAAGCGCGCCGGGTCCGTAGGCCCGTTCCGTGATCGGCACCCCAAGGAGGAGCGAGTTGGAAAAGAGCCCGCAGAAGCCAAAGGCGATGCTGTCGGTCAGCGCACGGCCAAAGAGAAAGCGTCCGGCAAGGAACGCGGCGGCAAAGCCGGAAAAGGCGCCGATGTAGAAAGAGAGCATCAGCCCTGCGTCATAGGCGCGGCCAAGGTCAAGCCGCGCGATCGACGCAAAGAGGAGAAGCGGCAGCGCGAAGCCTTGGGCAAAATGCATCACCCCGTCGACCGCGCTGTCCTTGAACCCCAGCCAACGCGCGGCTGCATAGCCAAAGCCGATGACGATAAAGACCGGCAGAATGACGTCAAGCAGCGTGCTCATGCCCGGCGTGGACCGGGGGGTTTCACACCCCCGGACCCCCCGTGGGATATTTTCGCAGAAAGAAAGTCACGCGGTCAGTCATCGAAGGTCAGGGTCATGCCGTCGAAGGCCGGGGCGATATGGGGGCAAGCTCATCCCGCAGCGTTTCATAGTCGAGGTCGACATGCATGTTGGTCAGAATCGCACGGGTGGGCTTGGCGCGGGCGATCCAGTCCAGTGTCATGGCCAGATGCGCATGGGTCGGGTGCGGCTTTCTGCGCAGCGCGTCGACGATCCAGCAATCGAGGTCCGCAAGGAGTGGCCAGCTCGCCTCGGGGATGGCCACGGCGTCGGGCAGGTAGGCCAGCGCCCCGATCCGAAAGCCAAGCGCGTCCATGCTGCCATGTTCGGCGCTGAAGGGGGTCAGGGTGATCGGCCCGCCTGCGCCAGTGACGGTGACCGGGCCGTCAAGCGGGTGAAGATCCAGGATCGGCGGGTAGGATGAGCCTTCGGCTTGGGTGAAGGCATAGTCGAACCGCG
The DNA here is from genome assembly GCA_012036325.1 of Paracoccaceae bacterium. GTDB lineage: Bacteria > Pseudomonadota > Alphaproteobacteria > Rhodobacterales > Rhodobacteraceae > Tabrizicola. The sequence continues at coordinate 2,343 of JAAUPC010000065.1, read as the reverse complement.
CCAGAAGGGCTTCACGCGTCGGGGCATCGGCCCAGACTGGCAGGCGGCGGCCGAGGTTGAACACGATCTGACGCAGGTCGTCGATGCCATGCATGTGATCGGCATGGCTGTGGGTATAGACCACCGCGTCAAGCACGCCCACCCCGGCATCCAGCAATTGGTCGCGCATGTCGGGGGAGGTGTCGATCAGGACCCGGGTGACGCCCGAAGGCGTTTGGCGGCTCACCAGCAGCGAGCAGCGGCGACGGCGGTTCTTGGGGTTTGTCGGGTCACAATCCCCCCAGTCGCCGCCCAGACGCGGCACCCCGCCGGAAGATCCGCATCCAAGGATTGTGAAGGTCAGCCGGGCCATCAGGCGGCCTTTGACGCGCGGGCAGCGCGGGGGAAGAGGCGGTCGAAATTGGCGGTGGTCTGGGCCGCAAACGCCTCAACCGTCAGGCCGAAGACCGGGGCCATGGCGCGGGCTGTGTGGGCGACATAGGCGGGCTCATTCCGTTTGCCTCGGTAGGGCGGCGGCGCAAGATAGGGGCTGTCGGTTTCCAGAAGGAGGCGGTCGAGCGGAGCCTTGGCGAAGATATCCCGCAGGTCCTGACTTTTCGGGAAGGCCGCGATACCTGAGATGGAGAGGTAAAACCCCATCTCCAAGGCTGCCTCGGCCAGACGGTGGCCGGAGGAAAAGCAGTGCATCACGCACCCAAAGGGGCGGTGGGCCAAGCCTTCGGCCAGAAGTGCCTCCATGTCCGCGTCGGCGTCGCGGGCGTGGATGATGAGGGGCAGGCCGGTGTCCTGCGCGGCCTCAATATGAACGCGCAGGGAGGTGTGCTGAATCGCTTTGCTGTCAGCGGTGTAGTGGTAATCAAGCCCGGTTTCCCCGATCCCGACAAAGCGGGGGTGGCGGGCGAGGGCAACCAATTCTTCAACGCTGGCAAGGGGTTCGTCGGCGGCGTGCATCGGGTGGGTGCCTGCGGCGTAGAACACCTGCGGGTGCGCCTCGGCAATGGCGCGGACGGTGGGTTCGTTCTTCAGGCGGGTGCAGATCGTGACCATCCGGTTGACGCCTTCGGCGGCGGCGCGGGCAAGAACCTGGTCGCGGTCGGCCAAAAGGTCAGGGAAATCAAGGTGGCAGTGACTGTCGACCAGATCAAGCAGGGGGAGGGTTTGGGACGGGGTTTGGGACACGGGGGCGGGGCTACCTTTGGGCGAGGGAACCCGCCGTCTCATCGACCTTCAGAAGCATATCCATCAGAAGGGCGGCAGGGTCAAGGTTGACCGCCTTGCCGCGCCGGGCCCGCGACGACAGGGACTGCGCAAGGTCGGCCCAGGCGCGGGCGGCGTCGGGGTGGGGGAGAGCGGGCGAGGAGTGCGGCCTCACCCTTGGCGGCCTCAGGCACTGGCTGGCCGGTGGCACCATGGCGGGCGAGGCGCGCGAGAAAGAGGTCAATCAGGGTGACGAGAAGGTCAAACGTCTCAGCTTGGCCCTTGCCTGCGGCGAGGTCGGCAAGGGCGAGGGCCTGGGGCCGGTCCAGCCTTGGAAGCGTGCTGAAAAGGCGGATGAGGGCGGCGTAAAGCTTCAGCCCGTCAAGGTTGGTCAGACGGAACGCCTCACCCACGGAGCCTGCGGAGAGTTCGGCCAAAGCGGTGCGGTCTTCCGGGGCGACTTCACCCCCGGCTTGCGTGAGTGCATCGGCAAGGTCCTGGGGGCCAAGGGGTGTCAGCCGCAGTTCGCGGCAGCGGGAGCGGATGGTGGGCAGAAGGCGCGCGGGCTGGTGTGCGGTCAGGAAAAGGGTAACGTTCGCCGGGGGTTCTTCAAGGAGTTTCAAGAGCGCGTTGGCCGAGGCGGTGTTCATTTCATCAAGAGAATCAATGATCGCGGTGCGGCGGCCCCCGTCAGCGGCAGAGAGGGTGAAAAAGGATTTCATCCGCCTGAGCTCATCAACCGAGATGACCTGAGCGAGGGCGGTTTCCTTGTCGTTCGCGGCGCGGCGGAGGAGGAAATTCCGCGGTTCAGCCAGTTGCAGCATGCGGCGGGCGACAGGGTTTTCGGGGGGCACGTCAAGGCTGGTGGGCGGGGGGCCGCGAACATGCCGCCGTCATCGTCCGGGGTTGCCAAGAGGAACCGGGCCAGCCGCCAGGCGAGGGTGGCTTTGCCGACGCCTTTGGGTCCGGTCAGCATCCAGGCGTGATGGAGGCGACCTGAGGTCAAGGCCTGCAGGAACGCGGCCTCTTGGTCGGCGTGGCCGAAAAGCGTGCCGGTTTCCCGCGGGTGGGGGGCACCTTCCAGGCGGTCAGGTTCGGGCAGGGGATCGGTTGTGGCCATGGGCGGCAGATTGCACGGGCGGGGGG
>JAAUPC010000064.1 GCA_012036325.1 Paracoccaceae bacterium | reverse complement strand
GTCCAAACGGTGAGATTGGGGCGCTTGCTCACGGGGCGCAGAAAGGCTTTGGAGGCATTCCAGCGCCAGCCCGATTTTTGATTGACCTCAAAATAACCGACGCCTGCGTTATCGCCCGTGTTGAAGTCATCAATACGCTTGACTCCCGCCTGAACAGCGGCTTCAGCAAAAGCCTCCAACACATCCCATTGCAAGCGTTGTTTCTCTATGCGCCACTCACCGCCTCCGCCGTGAAGTGCGCGAAAAGCCTCGTTGGCATCCCCTGCGGCATCCATCCGGTAGTGGTCTTCATGGGCGCGAAAATCGGTAAGGAATGCTGCCAATCCCATTCGGTTCGCCGGTGGCTTGCCAAGCATCATGCGCAGACGGACGCGATCTTTGAAACATTTGCCTCCATACTTGAAAAATTAAAGAGCTAAAAATTTTTTACCCTCCCACTTAACACTGTTCATTATGAGAACACCATTACCAAATTCCTTTTTCTTTCAAAAAATAAAGAATTTCTTTGGATGTACAGACTTTAAAACCAAAGCCAATTTTTTTTTGGTTTAGAGGGTGGTTATGATTTTGACTCGCTAGGAAATTCGGTTGTCGCGACCATTTCTAGTTGTTTGAAATTTTAGCTCGATCCACCGATCGTGTTAATTCTAAAAGTTCTACCCGCTAATCGAGCAGATTCGATCGAGTCTAATCTTTATAGTAGCGGTGCGTCATGCTTCGCAGTGACACACCCTACATTTTGGTTATGCGATCGATTATTGAGGATTAGACTCGATCGATTGTTGTAGATTTAAGTTTCTTTCTCAGTCGCAATGCTGCCGTACCGCCGATAAGAGTACCGACGATCGTGAAGGGTTCGGGTACTGAGGTGGTAGGACTACTAATCGAACCAGTAGTAAATGCGACTTCTCGAATTTCAATCCGATTGAGTGTAAATGGCTGAGAATTTAGCACTACCAGATCTACTCGCCTAACGTTAGGAATAACGCCAGCAAACACATATTCTGCTGGAGCCAGTTGTCCTAATGGAGCTGTAAAGCTAGTTGAGAAACCAGGAGAAATTTGCGAATTAGAGCTATTAAAAAAATCTAGTCGAAAATCTTTAATCCCTTCGCTTAGAACATTTATATCGTTCCAGATGATAAAACTTCGGAGGTCGAAATCACTTACCAAGCCAAGGGTAATAGTACCACTTGAGGCAGTAGATGCAAATCCATTAAAAGGGCTAGCATCTGAAGTAATTTCATCAGCAATCCGATCGATCGTAAAAGGTGATAGAGTTGGCAGGCTGGTACTAGGAAGGATCTGGCTGCCGCCGATGGGGTCACCCTGCTGTGCGGCCGGTTCGAAGGCGTGGATCAGCGCGTGCTGGACCACCACGGCATCGAGGAAATCAGCCTTGGCGATTTCGTCCTGACCGGGGGCGAGATTGCCGCCCAGGCAATCCTGGATGCCACGGTCCGGCTTTTGCCTGGCGTCCTCGGCAACGCCGCCTCGACGGTCGAGGAAAGCTTTTCCGATGGGCTGCTGGAACACCCCCAATTCACCCGCCCCGCCGTCTGGGAAGGGCTGGAGATTCCGGCCGTCCTGCAATCCGGCAACCACGCCGAAATCGCCAAATGGCGGCGTGCGCAGGCCGAGGCGCTGACCGAGGTGCGGCGACCTGATCTGTGGGCCGCGAAGAATGGCAAGCTGCCAGACGGCACCTGACACCCCTTCGACCACGCCAATGAATGCACTCCACACCCCCGATGCAACCGCTTGACGGGCCATGCGCCGGGGCCTATACGCCCACGATCCGATGGCCGCTTGGCTATGCGGGTCCGATTCCCTTTGCTTGCCCGTCTTCTTCGACGGGGTCACTGCGGCGGGCCGGTCGAAAAACGCAGGCGCTACCTCCGGCGGGCTGGATCCTTAGGGACCGGGACCCGAGAGAAGACCGGAAGCTCTGGCGCGGCATCATCTTCGCGGGCAACAACCGCGAGCATTGGAGTAACGAGCGATGAACCTGATCGCCCAGATCGAGGCCGAGCAGATTGCTGCCCTCGGCAAGACCATCCCGGATTTCAAGGCCGGGGATACCATCCGCGTCGGCTACAAAGTGACCGAAGGCACCCGCAGCCGCGTGCAGGCCTATGAAGGTGTCTGCATCGGCCGCAAGGGGGGCGCGACCATCGCTGCCTCGTTCACCGTCCGCAAGATTTCTTTCGGCGAAGGCGTGGAGCGGGTGTTCCCCCTCTACTCGACCAACATCGACAGCATCGAAGTGGTCCGCCGTGGCCGCGTCCGCCGTGCCAAGCTGTACTACCTGCGCACGCGTCGCGGCAAATCGGCCCGGATCGCCGAAGACGCCACCTACAAAGCCAAGTCGGAATAAGGAGCGGGACGATGAAAGCCGAGATTCACCCCGAATACCACACCATCACCATCAAGATGACCGATGGCTCGACCTACACGACCCGTTCGACCTGGGGCAAGGAAGGTGACCAGATGGCGCTCGACATCGACCCGCTGGCGCACCCCGCCTGGACCGGTCAGCAAGCCAAGCTGATGGACACCGGCGGCCGCGTGTCGAAGTTCAAGAACAAATACGCGGGCCTGGGTTTCTAAGACCCGCCGCCGCGCAGGAACTGGGAAGGGCATGTGGCAACACGTGCCCTTTCTGCATTTCCGGGCGACGCGGCTGGGGGGATGCAACCTGTCCTTGTGGAATTTCCGCAACAGACGCCCGGGCCGCAAGCCTGCCGCCCGCTTGCCCTTCCGCTTGGTCCCGCCTGCGAATAAGACAAGGCCGGGAAGTCGCAAGGGATTGCTGCATATGGCGCGGATCATCGTCGTCGGGAACGAAAAGGGTGGCTCGGGCAAGTCCACCACCTGCATGCATGTGGCCACTGCGCTGTCCCGTCTTGGCCACAAGGTGGGCGCGCTTGATCTTGACCTCCGCCAGCGCACCTTTGCCCGCTACGTGGAAAACCGCCGCGCTTTCATGGCCCAGATCGGGATCAGCCTGCCGACGCCCGACTACCGCGATCTGCCGACCCTTGACCCGGCCACGCTGGGAACCGGTGAAAATGCACAAGACCAGCGCCTGACCCTGGCGGTCGAGGCGATGCATGCCGAGAAAGACTACATCGTGATCGACTGCCCCGGCAGCCACACCCGGCTCAGCCAGGTGGCCCATTCGCTGGCTGATACGCTGATCACGCCGATGAATGACAGCTTTGTCGATTTCGATCTCCTCGCCCGCGTTGACCCTGCCACTGGCCAGGTCAAGGGCCCGTCGATCTATGCCGAGATGGTTTGGTCAGCCCGCCAGATGCGGGCGCAGGCCGGGTTGCCGCCGATTGACTGGATCGTGGTGCGCAACCGGCTTGGGGCGCAGGCCATGCACAACAAGAAAAAGGTGGGCGCAGCGCTGGAAGATCTGTCACGCCGCATCGGCTTTCGCGTGCTGCCTGGCTTTTCCGAACGGGTGATCTTCCGTGAGCTGTTTCCGCGGGGTTTGACGCTTCTCGATCTCAAGGATACCGGCGTCGATCAGCTCAACCTGTCAAACATCGCCGCCCGGCAAGAGCTGCGCGATCTGATGACCGGACTCAGGCTTCCGTCTCTGACTGTCGGATTTTGAACACGGGGCCGCCAAGGCCCTGCTGGTTGACCACGCGCGCACGGTTCACCATCTTCAGCCGCTTTTCGAACGGCGACAGCACTTCGGCTTCTTCTTGGGGCTTGGGCCGGGACACGCCCATTTTCTGCAACAGGCTGAGTTTCTTCTTCATCGGGAACATCCCTTTTTACAGTGCCCAGTCTACGCGCAAGCAGGGCAGGACTAAGGCAAAGAACGTGTCAAAGTTTGCAACGCTACGCCATTATTTGAACAGACTGTTTCCGTCCGAACAACAGCGTTCTTTCAGCATGCCGAATCTAGGTTAAGAAGCGATTACTCGATCGTAGCATCCAATTCAGATTTCAGAAAGCGTTCGAACGCATCAAGATCAACCGGATCGAACTGGCCAAACCCCTGCATCCAGACCGAGGCTGCACGCAGCGCATCCGGCTCCAATCGGCACCAGATGACCCGGCCCCGGCGTTCCCGCGTGACCAGGCCCGCATCCGCCAGCACCCCAAGATGCTTCGAAATCGCCGCCAGGCTCATCGTGAAGGGCTCGGCGACGTCGGTGACCGCCATGTCATCTTCCAAAAGCATGGCAAGGATCGCCCGGCGGGTCGGATCGGCCAGGGCGGCAAAGACGCTGTCCAGCGGGTTTGTCATCCGGGCAGTATCAGGGGACGTGCCCGGATCGTCAACCATCGGGTTGAATATGCCGGACGTCAGCCATGGCGCCCTGAACCGGCACGCACGCAGCGTCGCGCCCTGAAAAACAACGTGATTCCAATACCTTCTGGCCGATGATGACAGCTTGACTCTGGGCCGCCCTCTCCTTAGGTTCCGCCCGACTGAAAGGGGCTTCGTGATGGCGTCCGAACCCGATCCTGACCGGCTCCGCGCGCTTGAGGCGCGCCTTGCACAGGTCAAGGATCAGGCCCCGCCGCCGCAGGGTTCCACGGCAAAGGGTTTCTCGCAGGGCGAGGTGGCCTGGAGGATGCTGATCGAGCTGATGACCGGGATGTTCCTGGGGGTCGGCCTCGGTTACGGGCTGGATGTGCTCTTTGGCACTCTGCCGATCTTCCTGGTGATCTTCTCGCTTTTCGGCTTTGCGGCGGGCATCCGCACGATGCTTGGCTCGGCAAGGCAACTGGCACAGACGGCGGAAGACCAGTCCCACAAGGACCGGGCCGCACAAGACGAGGGGAAGTGACGGATGGCAACGACGGGAACAGAAGCGCCAAGCGGGCTGCAGATCCATCCGATGGATCAGTTCATCGTCAAGCCGCTGTTCGGCGACGGCCCGATCGAATGGTACACGCCCACCAACGTCACGCTCTGGATGGCGATTGCCGTCCTTGCGATGACGGCGCTTTTGGTCCTGTCCACCCGCCGCCGGGCCATCGTGCCCTCGCGCGGACAGTCGGTGGCCGAGCTGTTCTACGGCTTCATCCACAAGATGGTCGAAGACATCGCTGGTCATGAGGGGCTGAAGTTCTTCCCCTATGTTATGACCCTCTTCATGTTCGTCTTCCTGTCGAACTTCCTGGGCCTGATCCCGATGTCCTTCACCACGACATCGCATATCGCCGTGACCGCCACGCTGGCGCTTCTGGTGTTCCTGACGGTCACCATTGTGGGCTTTGTCCGCAAAGGCCCGGGCTTTCTGTCGATGTTCTGGGTCTCCTCTGCGCCACTGCTGCTGCGCCCGGTGCTGGCAGTGATCGAGGTCATCTCCTACTTCGTGCGCCCGCTCAGCCATTCCGTCCGTCTTGGCGGCAACCTCTTGGCGGGCCACGCGGTTATCAAGGTCTTCGCGGGTTTTGCCGGTGCCATGGGGGTTGCCTCCTTCGTGCCCGTGCTGGCAATCGCCGCCATGTATGGGCTTGAAGTGCTGGTTTCAGCCGTTCAGGCCTATGTCTTCACCATTCTGACCTGCGTCTACCTTCGTGACGCGGTGGGCGAAGCGCACCACTAAGGTCAGTCAAACCACTTCAGCCAATTCCAGAAAAGGAGCTACCAAATGGAAGGCGATATCGCAGAAATGGGCAAGTTTATCGGTGCCGGCCTGGCCGCCATCGGTCTTGGCGGCGCTGGCATCGGCGTTGGCAACATTGCTGGCAACTTCCTTGCCGGCGCCCTGCGCAACCCCTCGGCTGCCCCGTCGCAGACCGCGAACCTCTTCGTCGGCATCGCCTTTGCCGAAGCTCTGGGCATCTTCTCGTTCCTGATCGCCCTTTTGCTGATGTTCGCCGTCTGATCCTTCGCACCTGATTTCCGGGCCAGGCCGCGCGTCTGGCCCCGGTTCCCAAGGCATAAGGACAAGACGACATGGCAACCGAGGCTCATGGCGAGGCTGAAGCAGCAGTGGGCATGCCCCAGCTGGACTTTTCGACCTGGCCGAACCAGATTTTCTGGGCACTTGTCACGCTGGTCGTGATCTACTTCGTGCTGTCGCGCGTGGCACTGCCGCGCATCGGCGCGGTTCTGGCGGATCGCAAAAGCGCGATCACCAATGACCTTGCCGCCGCGGAAGAGCTGAAACAACGCGCCGTCGCGGCCGAAAAGGCCTACAATGACGCGCTCGCATCGGCCCGGGCCGAGGCTGCCAAGATCGTGGCCGCCGCCAAGGCTGACATCCAGAAAGACCTGGATGCCGCAACCGCCGCCGCCGACGCGCAGATTGCTGCCAAAGCGGCTGAGTCCGAAAAGACCATCGCCGCAATCCGTGACGGCGCTGCCGATGCGGTGGCAGAAGTGGCCCGCGACACCGCAGCCGAACTTGTGGCGGCGCTGGGTGGCTCGGCTGATGGCAAAACTGTTTCCGCGGCCGTTTCGGCCCGGCTGAAAGGGTAAGGCGATGACACGGCTTGCAGTGCTTTTGACGCTTGTCGCCTCGCCCGCTCTGGCCGCGACAGGCCCGTTCTTCTCGCTCTACAACACCGACTTCGTGGTGCTGCTGGGCTTTCTGACCTTCGTCGCGATCATCGTCTACCTCAAGGTGCCCGGCAAGATCGCCGGGATGCTGGACGCCCGCGCCGTGGCGATCAAGGCTGACCTCGACGAAGCCCGCGCCCTGCGGGAAGAGGCGAAGTCGATCCTGGCCACCTACGAACGCCGCCAGAAAGAGGTGCAGGAACAGGCTGACCGCATCGTCGCCTCCGCCAAGGATGAGGCGATGGCCGCCGCCGCCCAGGCCAAGGCCGACCTCAAGGCCACTATCGCCCGGCGTCTGGCTGCGGCGACCGACCAGATCGCCTCGGCCGAAGCGGGGGCCATCCGTCAGGTCCGTGAACAGGCCGTTGCGGTGGCGATTGCTGCTGCCGGGGATGTGCTGGCCAAACAGATGACCGCCGATGCCGCCGCTGCCTCCATCGACGATGCCATCCTGCAGGTCGCCGACCGGATGCATTGACAACGCTTCAGGTCTGACAAACCAAAACGGCGGCCCATCGGGCCGCCGTTTTCAATTCCGGATCAGGCCTTAGCGGCTTTCCTCATGCTCCAGCCGCTGGCGGGCGATGGTTTCGTTCTTCTCGGCCCGGATCTGATCGACCAGCGCCTGTTCGACAAAGTTCAGATGCGCCTCGACCGCCGCCCGCGCGGCCGCAGGGTCGCGCGCCTGCACGGCCGTGTTCATCGCCCGGTGCTGGTCCAGAAGCTGGTCGCGTGTCATGCGGTTCCTGAACATCACCTGCCGATTGTAGAACACCCCCTGCCGCAACAGGTCAAACATCGACCGCAGCATGTGCAGCATGATGACGTTATGGCTCGCCTCGATGATCGCCATGTGAAACTCGGCGTCCAGCTGGGCTTCATCCGTCGGGTCGCGCTTCTGGTGCGCCACTTCCATCTTGGCAAAGATCGTCGCCACCACCCGCAGGTCGGTTTCCGACCCCAGCCGCGCCGCCCGCTCTGCCGCCAGCCCCTCCATGTCCCGACGAAACGCGATGTAGTCGAACACCGCCTCTTCATGCGTGGCAAAAAGCTGGATCAAGGCAGGGGAAAAGGCCGAACCCAAAACCTCGGCCACAAAAACGCCAGACCCCGCCCGGCTGGACAACAGCCCCCGCTCGGCCAGGTCGCTGATCGCATCGCGCAGGGATGGCCGCGAGACGCCCAGTTTCTCCGCCATATCCCGCTCTGACGGCAGTCGCTCCCCGGGTTGCAAGATCCCCCGCAGGATCAACTGCTCGATCTGGCGAACCACCGACTGCGACAGCTTTTCGGGAGTGACTTTCAGGAACGGCATTTCGGACCCCTGCGATTGGTCCGAAATTATGACCGGTTGGCCGCCGACACAATGACAAAAGGGGCCGGGAATGTCCCGGCCCCCCAAATTCACGTCGCCATTCATGGCGCCTAAGCTTAGCGCGTCGGGCGGATGATGATCTCAACCCGGCGGTTCTGGGCGCGGCCTTCTGGCGTCAGGTTCGACGCGATCGGCTGATCCTCACCCCGGCCAAAGGCCGCGATCCGGGCACCCGGCACACCGCTGTCGCGCAGGATACCCGCAACCGAAACGGCGCGGCGCTGCGACAGGTCCTGGTTATAGGCGGCAGCACCGGTGTTGTCGGTGTGGCCGATCACGTCGATCCGGCTGTTGGGATATTTCAACAGGCTGGAGGCGACGGTCGACAAATCGCGGCGCAGGTCCGGGCGGACGGCAGCGCTGTCGACGGCAAACAGCAGGTCCTGCGGCATGTTCACGATCAGGTAGTCACCCGTATTCGTGACCGAGATGTTGGAGCTGAGCGACCCGCGCAATTCTGCTGCCTGACGGTCAAGGTCGGCACCAATCAGCGCGCCGGTCCCTGCGCCCAAGGCGCCACCAAGGACAGCGCCCTTCAGCTCGTCACCATCGCGCGCGGTCGCCGCACCGGCAACAGCACCGACGAGGCCACCGATCACGGCACCGCTCTTGGTGCGGCCGTTCGGATCATCGGGATAGCGTTCGGGTCCACGCAGGCCGTCAGCGCCAAAAGGCTGGCCGAAGCCAGAATAAGGGGGGTCTTCATCATCATTGCTCTCGCCTCGAAAAGGTCTCTGTCCCGCGGACCGGGCTCTGTGCACCTTATAGCAAGGGCCAGATCAGGATGACAGCCGAAGACGCAACGCCCTAAAGATCGGCATGGTTCCGCGCATCACAAATTTGTTCGCGCCGCTTCCCAGGCCAGCATCGCGCGCTTTCGCGGCAGGCCCCAGTGATAGCCGCCAAGCCCGCCATCGCGGCGCAAGGCCCGGTGACAGGGGATCAGGAAACTGATCGGGTTCCGCCCGACCGCCGTCCCCACCGCCCGATGCGCCGTCGGATGGCCAATGGCCCCGGCTATATCGGCGTAAGTGGTGACATGCCCGGTCGGGATCGCCAGCAGCGCCTCCCAGACCTTGATCTGGAACGCGCGCCGATCAGATGGAGTTCGCTTGGCCGGCCGTCAAAGGCTGCATCCACCAAGGGGCGCAGGGCCACCGGGTCCTCGACATAACTTGCCTTCGGCCAGCGGCTGACCAGGTCCTCCAGCGCGGCCTCGGCCCCCACCTCATCGGCAAAGCCGATGCCGCAGATGCCCCGGTCAGTTGCCATCACCAGCGCGGGGCCGAACGGGCTTTCAAACCAGCCCCAGCGGATGGTCAGCACGTCGCCACCCCGCGCATAGTCCCCGGGCGACATCGCTTCCCAGGTCAGGAACAGGTCATGCAGGCGGCCACTGCCCGACAGCCCCGCCTCATGCGCAGCGGCAAGGGTGGTGTGGCGGTCCGCCAGCAGGTGCCGCGCATGGCCCAACGTCAGGTATTGCTGATAGCGCTTCGGGCTGACGCCGACCCACTGGCTGAACACCCGCTGGAAATGCGCCGGGCTCATCCGCATCTGCGCGGACAAGTCCTCCAGTGTCAGGGCGGGGCCGCCAGCGTCAATCGCCTCCAGCGCGCGGGCGATCACCTGATAGTGGTAGGCGGGGGATTGGTCGGTCATCGGCGTCTCCAAACCGCTCCTCGTTCGACTGCGTCTCCTCGTCGCAACCGCCAGCGAGGAGTGACGCAGTCATCGACGAGCGTCCTGTCAGATGTAGACGCCACGCCTTGCCTGCGCGACCCGATTCCTGCGCATCCGGTTTTCCCGCCTTGAGCCAACATTGCGCCCATGCTTTCTCTGCCCCATCCAATGCATGAGGCCCGAATGCTCCGCCTTGCCCTGATGACGACTGCCCTTCTTGCAACCCTTCCCGCCGCCGCCGAAACCCGTTGCGGCTGGTATCACAACCCCGGCCCAGGCAATGTCATCCTTGAAGACGCTGATGGCCAATGGTGGCTTTCGTTTCAAGGCCGCCCCCCGGTCCCGGGTTTCGACGAAGCCTACACCACGGCCTTCGACAACCGACTCCGCCTTGACTATCAGGGACAGCCGACCCAACGCTACGGCTCCAGTTGCGCCTGCGCCGAAGGGGTCTTTGACGCCAGTCGCGGGGAATATGATACCGTCCTTTCGATCAGCAGCCTGCGGGAAATCCCGCTTGCCCGCTGCGAAGAGGATCCGAAGCTTCCGCCTCTTCTGTCCCAGTGATATTGGGCCCAGTGATATTGGGCCCAGTGATGTTGCGCCCCCGGCATGACGCTGGCATGAAGGGGGCATGACCGCGCAACTTTCCTATGCCCCGCTGAAACAGATCTTCGCCCGCTTCGCCGAGATCGAGCCCGCACCGAAGGGTGAGCTTGAACATGTCAACGCCTTCACTCTTCTGGTGGCCGTTGCCCTGTCGGCGCAGGCCACCGACGTAGGCGTGAACAAGGCCACGCGCGCGCTGTTCCAGATCGCCGACACACCGCAGAAGATGCTGGACCTTGGCGAAGAGGCCCTGATCCAACACATCAAGACCATTGGCCTTTACCGCAACAAGGCCAAGAACGTCACCAAACTCTCGCGCCTTCTGATCGACAACTTCGGGGGTGAGGTGCCCTCCTCCCGCGCCGCCCTGGTCACGCTCCCCGGCGTCGGGCGCAAGACGGCGAATGTGGTGCTGTCCATGTGGTTTCACCACCCCGCCCAGGCGGTGGACACCCATATCTTCCGCGTCGGCAACCGCACCGGCATTTGCCCCGGCCGCGATGAGACGGCGGTTGAGCGCGCCATCGAAGACCATGTCCCCGTCGAATACCAGCAGCACGCCCACCACTGGCTTATCCTGCACGGCCGGTATATCTGCGTTGCGCGCAAACCCAAATGCAGCATCTGCCCAATCGCGGACTGGTGCCTTTATCCGGAGAAGACCGCATGAAGTCCTACCAGGTTGTCGGCATCGGCAATGCCATCGTCGATGTGTTTTCCACGGCGGATGACACGTTCCTTGACCTGATGGGCATCCAGAAAGGCATCATGCAACTGGTTGAGCGTGAGCGGGGCGAACTTCTCTACGGCGCGATGACCAACCGCCAGCAGGCGCCGGGCGGGTCGGTTGCGAATACGCTGGCGGGCCTTGGCAGCCTGGGCCTTGCCACCGCCTTCATCGGTCGGGTCCATGATGATGCGCTTGGCCGCTTTTACGCCCGCTCGATGGCGGATGAGGGCACCGAATTCGTCAACCCTCCGGTGCCGGGCGGCGAACTGCCCACCTCGCGCAGCATGATCTTCGTCTCTCCGGACGGGGAGCGGTCGATGAACACCTACCTTGGCATTTCCTCGGAACTAGGCCCCGAGGATGTATCGGAATCCGTGGCCGGCAGCGCCGAGATCCTGTTTCTTGAGGGCTATCTTTACGACAAGCCAAAGGGGAAACTGGCCTTTGAACGCGCGGTTGACCTTTGCCACAAGGCAGGCGGCAAGGCGGGGATCTCGCTCTCTGACCCGTTCTGCGTCGACCGGCACCGCGATGACTTTCGCCGTCTGGTCAAGTCGCTGGACTATGTGATCGGCAACGAACACGAATGGTGCTCGCTCTATCAGACCGACCTTTCTGCCGCCCTGGAGCAGGCGGCGCAGGATGCGGGTCTCGTTGCCTGCACCCGCTCGGGGGATGACGTCATCATCGTGCGCGGGGATGAGACCGCCCTTGCCCCGGTCCGTCGGGTGGTGCCCGTCGATGCCACCGGCGCGGGCGATCTTTTCGCCGCCGGGTTCCTCTATGGCTATGCCACCGGCCAGTCGCTGGCCACCGCAGGCCGCATGGGCTGCATCGCCGCGACCGAAGTCATCACCCATTTCGGCGCGCGGCCTGAGACCGACCTGAAGACGCTCTTCCGCAAGGAAGGCCTGATCTGACCACGCGTCTCGCGGCCTCCTGACGCCCGCTGACGGCAATTTTATCGGCTTGTGCCCGAAGCTTGCCCCAATTCCCCGGTAAAACGGCGCAAGGGGTTGAACGAACGGAGTGTTCCGGTGCTGCGACTGATTGGCTTGCTTTCGATGTTCTCCATCGCGGCCGGGGGCTTTCTTGTGCTGGACTACAACATGGCCCGCCAGCTGGTCACCGCCGCCGATGAAGAGGCGGACCTGCCGATCCGTGAGTATCTTGGCGGCCTTTCCGGGCGTATCGCCTCGCTGGCCCGCTCGGCCAATCCCTCGGGCCTGCCGCGCGATCTGGTCGATATGCTGCCCCGCCCACCCGAAGGCTGGACGGCCCGCCCAACCGTCAAAGAGGACACCCAGCCCTTCCTCCCCCGCGCTGCCGGCTCGGGTGAGGCGCTGGCTCTCGGCCTGATCGCCGACATGGTCAACCCGAAGGTCCCCGACGCGGCCGAGGTCGCGATCCAGACCTATGAACGCGGGGAACGCCGGGTCATCGTCAAGGCCGTGCGCTATCCCGATGTGATCTTCAGCGGCGTCATGGCCACCGACCAGCGCCTTGCCTTGCAAACCACGGCCGCCGCCTACCGTGGCCTCTTCACCATGACGGTGCGCGGCCTTGATATCACCGAAGACATGCTGCCCGATGACATGCGGGGCAGGCTGTTCATGGCCGATGTGGGCGGTCAGATCCACCTGCGGGTGCTGGCCTCGCGCCGAATGTCGGATGCCGATCTGGTCGACTTCTTCGAAACGCTGCACGTCAAGGCGATGAACGCCGCTGTGGTGAAAAAGCAGGATGGCCTTGGTGATGTGCCGGTCATCGTGCTGGCCTCGGCGCTGGACCGCGATGCCCGCAACGCCTATGACAGCGACCGCGCCG
>JAAUPC010000063.1 GCA_012036325.1 Paracoccaceae bacterium | reverse complement strand
GTCGCAGTTGGACAGGCCGTAGAGGGTGGTCATCGCTTTGACTCCATTTGACGCGCGCGATCGACGCGCTGGATCAACAGGTCCACAGTCCCGTTGCGGGCGAAGGGGGTTGAGCTTGAATTCACTGCGCGGGGAAGAACCTGATCTCGTCGCCGAAGCTGCAGGGTGTGCGCAGCCGGAGGGTGATACGTGCGGGCCTGGTGAACTCGGTCGCGTCGACATTCACGATGCTGGACAGTGCGATGCGCTCTTCGATTCCCCGCTTCCGCACGATCAGCCGGTCTCCCTCCAGCACCACCTCGTCCGCATGGCCACGGACGAGCTTCCATTGCAGGAAGGCCATGATGCCCATGAACGGCACGGCAGCCGCCGCCATGATCCAGGCCTCGCGGAACCCCTGCATGCCGGCTCTGACCGCGCCCGTCATCCAGAACGCGAAGAACGCAACAAAGAACAGCGGCAGGATGTATTTGATGAACAGCGTGCCGCGGCCGGTGAGGCGCTCACGCATCACTCGGCCAACCCCCGCAGCAACTCGTTGATCGACGTCTTGCCGCGGGTCTTCTCGTCCACCTGCTTCACGATCACTGCGCAGTAGAGCGAATGCGAGCCGTCGGCGGCGGGCAACTGGCCCGAGACCACGACGCTGCCCGGCGGCACCGAGCCGTAGGACACTTCGCCTGTGGCGCGATTGTAGACGCGGGTGCTCTGGCCAAGGAATACGCCCATGCCGATCACGCTGTGATGGCCGACGACGAAGCCTTCGACCACTTCCGAACGCGCACCGATGAAGCAGTGATCCTCGATGATCGTCGGCGACGCCTGCAGCGGTTCGAGCACGCCTCCGATCCCCGCGCCGCCGGAGAGATGGCAATGCCTGCCGATCTGCGCGCAACTGCCGACCGTGGCCCAGGTGTCGACCATCGTGCCTTCGCCAATGTATGCGCCGATGTTCACGAAGGAGGGCATCAGTACGACGTCTTTGGCGACAAACGCGCCTTTTCGCACGACGGCGTCGGGCACGACGCGCGTGCCGCTCGCGCGCAGGGCGGCCTCATCCCAGTCCGCATACTTGGACGGCACTTTGTCGAAAAAATGCGTGTAGGCGCCGGCAATGAGCCGATTGTCATAGGCGCGGAAATACAGCAGCACCGCTTTCTTCAGCCACTGGTTGACCACCCATCGCCCACCCGGTTCGGGCCCGTCGATCTTCTGCGACACGCGCAGCACACCGCGGTCGAGTGCGTCGATCGTCTCGTCGAGGGCCGCACGCAGTTCGGGGTCGATGCTCTTCGGCGTGATTGCGGTGCGATGCTCGAAAGCGGCTTCGATCAGCGGCTGGTGAGGGGAAGGGTGCGTCATCGTCATGTCCTTGATTCGAGAAAGCGGCGGATTCGCTGCGCCGCTTCGACGCATTCGTCGATCGGCGCCACGAGAGAAATGCGTACGCGGCCTGCACCGGGATTGCCGTTCGCCCCGTCACGGGCGAGATAGCGGCCCGGCAACAGGGTGATGTTCTGCTGTGCGAACAGATCACGGACGAACGTTTCGTCGTCGGCTACGACGTTCGGCCACAGATAGAACCCGCCGTCCGGCTGGGTGACGTCCAGCAGCGGCGCCAGTATCGGCAGCACGCGTTGAAACTTCTCACGGTACAGCGCGCGGTTTGCGGTGGCATGTGTGTCCTCGCTCCACGCGGCGACGCTGGATGTCTTTGCGGTGGAGCCCCTGCCGCCGGATCACCCCTTCTGGTCCCACCCCGCGTGACCGTGACCCCCCACATCGCCGCCGACACCCGCGCCTACAGCGCCGCCCGGGTCATCGCCGAGAACATCCGCCGGGGCGAGGCGGGGGAGGCTTTCCTCCACCTTGTCGATCCGGCGCGCGGGTACTGATCGCCAAAGCTTTGGCAGAGGTCGGGAACGGAACAGCCGACCCCTCTTTCGCATGCCAGCAATGCTACAGCGAGGTGTGGCATGCGGTACGGGCAAGGCGTGGCTTTGGTGCTGGCGGCGGGAACCCTGTGGTCGCTGATGGGCCTTGGCCTGCGCCAGATCGAGGCGGCAACCGTCTGGCAAATCCTGTTCTGGCGGTCGGTCGGGATGGTGCCGGTCCTTCTGGCCTTCATCTGGGTCACCTCACGCGGGCAGCCCATCACGCAAATCCGCAAGGTCGGCCTTGCCGGGGCGGTCGGCGGCTTTGGCCTGGTCTTCGCCTTTGCCGGGGCGATCTACGCGATCCAGACCACCACGATCGCCAATGCGGTGTTCCTCTTCACCGCATCCCCCTTTGTCGCGGCCATCCTGGGCTGGATCATCCTGGGCGAAAAGGTGCGACCCTGGACCTGGGTCGCCATTGGCCTCGCGGTCTTCGGGATGTATCTCATGGTCAGCGAGGGGCTGGCCATGGGGGCGCTTGCTGGCAACTTGGCGGCCCTTCTGTCCGCAGCCGGGTTCGGTGCCTTTTCGGTTGCGCTGCGCTGGGGGAAGGTGGGGGAAATGCTTCCCGTCTCGATGCTGGGCGGGGTGTTCTCGATCCTGGTGGCGGGGGCGATTCTCGCCGCGCAGGGTGAGCCGATCCTCGCCTCACCCTGGGACATGGGCATGGCCGCCGCCATCGGTGCAGTGGTGCTGGCGCTGGGCATGGTCATGTACACGCTTGGCAGCCGTGTCATCCCGGCCGCGGAACTGACGCTGCTTGCCCTGATCGAGGCTCTGCTGGCCCCGTTGTGGGTGTTCCTCTTTCTGGGCGAGACCGCCAGCGCGGCCACTTTCGTCGGCGGTGGGGTCCTTCTGGCGGCAGTTGCGCTGAATGCGGTCATGGGCGCGCGGGCGCAGATGGCAGAGGGGGTTGCGAACCGGGCCCGACCTGTGAATGAATGATCAAATTCACGGAGCACCCTCCGTGCGATGGGGAGAACGTCAGGATGCGGTCTGATCCGCAAGACACCAGCCGCGGCCCCTGCTGGCCGCGCAAGCCCGAGTTTGGCGGCGGACGGGGCCTTTTGGCCCACCGCTCCACCCGGGACCGCCCCGTGTCCCATACCTGACCTGAACATCACAAAGAGGCTGACATGCCCGGAAATCTGACGCTTGAAGACCTGAAAGCCGCTGTGAAACGCGGCGAAATCGACACTGTTCTGGTGGCTGGCATCGACATGCAGGGCCGCCTGATGGGCAAGCGCTTTCACGCGCAGTTCTTTGTCGACGGCGGCTGGGAGGAAACCCATTGCTGCAACTACCTTCTGACCGTGGACATGGAGATGACGACGGTTCAGGGCTACAAATCTTCAAGCTGGCAGACCGGCTATGGCGACTATGTGCTGAAGCCTGACATGGCCACGCTGCGGCTGATCCCCTGGCTGCCGGGCACCGCGCTGGTTCTGGGCGACACGCTGGACCACCACCACCATGAGGTCCCCCATTCCCCCCGCGCGATCCTGAAGCGTCAGGTCGCCCGCGCGCGTGCCATGGGGTTTGAGCCGATGATGGCGACAGAGCTGGAGTTCTACCTGTTTGAGAACTCATACGAAAATCTGCGCGACGGTGGGCTTTCGGCGCTGAAACCGGTCAGCAACTACAATGAGGATTACCAAATCTTCCAGACCACCAAGGAAGAAGACGTGATGCGTGCGATCCGCAACGGGCTTTATGGCGCGGGGATCCCGGTCGAAAATTCCAAGGGTGAGGCGGATGCCGGTCAGGAAGAGGTGAACTACCGCTATTCCGACGCGCTGGACACCGCCGACAACCATGTGATCGTCAAGAACGGCGTGAAGGAAATCGCCTGGACCAAGGGCAAGTCGGTGACCTTCATGGCGAAGTATGACCATAGGAAGGCCGGGTCCTCCAGCCATATCCACCAAAGCCTGTGGACCAAGGACGGCAAGCCTGCCTTCGCCGACAAGGACGACAAACACGGTATGTCAGCCACGATGAAGCATTACATGGCCGGGCAATTGGCGCATGCGCAGGAGTTGACGGCCTTTCTGGCTCCTTACGTCAACAGCTACAAGCGGTTCACCATCGGGATGTTCGCGCCGACAAAGGCAGTGTGGAGCGCGGACAACCGGACAGCGGGTTTCCGCGTCTGTGGGGTCCATTCCAAGGCCGTGCGGGTGGAATGCCGGATTCCGGGCAGCGACGTGAACCCCTACCTTGCCTGCGCGGCCCTGTTGGCCGCAGGTCTTGCCGGGATCGAGGGCAAGATGGAGCTGGAACCTGAAATGTCCGGTGACATGTACAACACCGCCGGCATTCGCGAAATCCCGCACAACCTGCGCGACGCGGCGGAGCTTCTGCACGGCTCCAAGATGCTGCGGGCGGCCTTTGGCGACGATGTGATCGACCACTATCACCACGCCGCCCAATGGGAAATCGCCGAGACAGACCGCGTGGTCACCGATTTTGAGCTTCAGCGCCTGCTTGAGCGGGCGTGATCCGTAGGGTGGGCAATCTGCCCACCTTCCCGACAATGGTGGGCAGATTGCCCACCCTACGAGGACGACATGAAACCGATTGAACTGATTTCCCCGGTCGATGGCCGCGTCTATGCGACCCGCACACCGCTGACCCTTGAAGCTGCGAAGGCCGCCGTCGCTGCCGCGAAATCCGCGCAGAAGCCCTGGGCCGCGCGTCCGCTGGAGGAGCGGATCGCCCTGGTCAAGGCCGGTGTGGCGCGCTTGAACGAGATGAAGGAAGTGGTGGTCGAAGAGATCGCCTGGCAGATGGGCCGCCCCACCCGCTTTGGCGGCGAATTCGGTGGGGTGAATGCCCGGACGGACTACATGTCCGAAATCGCCGCCGCGACCCTGGCCCCCCAGATGGTGGAAGACAGCGATAAATTCCGCCGCTACCTCGCACGGGATCCGGTGGGCGTGGTCTTCATCGTAGCACCGTGGAACTACCCCTACCTGACCACGATCAACACCCTCGTTCCCGCCCTGATCGCCGGGAATACCGTGATCCTGAAGCATGCAAGCCAGACCATGCTGGTGGGTGAGCGTCTTGCCGAGGCGTTCCATGCGGCAGGCATCCCGGCGGATGTGTTCCAGAACGTGGTGCTGGATCATGCGACGACCGAAAGCCTGATTGCGGCGCGCAGCTTTGGCTTTGTGAACTTCACCGGATCGGTCGCGGGCGGGCAGGCGATGGAGCGGGCGGCGGCGGGCACCTTCACGCCGCTGGGGCTGGAGCTTGGCGGCAAGGACCCCGGCTATGTGCGCGCGGATGCCAACCTTGACGCGGCGGTTGACACGCTGATGGACGGCGCGATGTACAACGCAGGCCAATGCTGCTGCGGGATCGAGCGGATTTATGTGCATGAATCGCTCTATGACGCTTTTGTCGAAAAGGCGGTGGCCTGGGTGAAAACCTTGAAGCTGGGCAATCCGTTTGACCCGGAAAGCACGCTTGGCCCGATGGCCAACAAGCGGTTCGCCAAGGTGGTGCGCGAGCAGATCGCCGAGGCGATTGCCGCCGGGGCCAAGCCGCTGATCGACCCGGCTCTCTTCCCCGCCGATGACGGGGGCGCCTATCTTGCGCCGCAAATCCTGGTGAACGTTGACCATTCCATGCGGGTGATGATGGAGGAATCCTTCGGCCCCGTCGTCGGCATCATGAAGGTCAAGGACGATGCCGAGGCTTTGCGCCTGATGAACGACAGCCCCTATGGCCTGACCGCCAGCATCTGGACCGAAGACTACGACACCGCTGCTGCCTTGGGCCAGCAGGTCGAAACCGGCACCGTGTTCATGAACCGCGCCGATTACCTTGACCCGGCCCTGTGCTGGACCGGTTGCAAGGACACCGGGCGCGGCGGGTCGCTGTCCTACCTTGGGTTCCATGCGGTGACCCGGCCGAAATCCTATCACCTGAAGAAAGTCTGACACCATGAGCACCGCCACCCACTCGGTCCCCAATCGCAACTGGTCCTACCCGACTGCCATCAAGTTCGGCGTTGGCCGGATTTCGGAACTGGCCGACCATGCCACCGGGGCTGGGCTGAAAAAGCCGCTTCTGGTAACAGACAAGGCCCTTGCATCCCTGCCGATCACGGCTGCCGCGCTTGACGTGCTGGAGAAAGCCGGCATGGGCCGCGCCGTGTTTTCAGACGTGGACCCGAACCCCAATGAGGCGAACATGACCGCCGGGATCGCGGTCTACCTTGCGGGCGGGCATGACGGGGTGATCTGCTTTGGCGGGGGTTCCGCCCTCGACCTTGGCAAGATGATCGCCCTCATGGCGCATCAGCGGAAAGACCTGAGCGTCTGGGATCTTGAGGATATTGACGACTGGTACACCCGCGCCGATGCGTCCAAAATCGCGCCGATCATCGCGGTGCCGACGACCGCTGGAACGGGGTCGGAAGTGGGCCGCGCGGGCGTCCTGACGAACTCTACCACCCACAAGAAGAAGATCATCTTTCACCCCAAGCTGATGCCCGTCGTCACGATCTGTGACCCGGCACTGACCGTGGGCATGCCGCGCTTCATCACCGCGGGCACCGGGATGGACGCGCTGGCGCATTGCCTTGAGGCCTATAGCTCCCCCTTCTACCACCCGATGTCCCAGGGCATCGCGCTGGAAGGGATGCGGCTCGTGTTCGAAAACCTGCCCCGCGTCTATCATGCGCCGGATGACCTTGATGCCCGCGCGCACATGATGTCAGCCGCCGCGATGGGGGCGGTGGCGTTCCAGAAGGGGCTGGGCGCGATCCACTCGCTGTCGCACCCAGTCGGCGCGGTTTACGGCACGCATCACGGCACGACGAATGCTGTCGTCATGCCCATGGTCCTCGACTTCAACCGCCCCGCGATCGAGACGCGGATCGAGGCGGCGGCGGCCTATCTTGGCATCAAGGGCGGGTTTGACGGCTTCAAGACCCGCATCATGGACCTGCGCGCGGCGCTGGCGATCCCAGAGAACCTGACCGCGATGGGCGTGAAGGCGGCGGATCTTGAGATGCTGACCGACATGGCGCTGGAAGACCCGTCCTGCGGCGGCAACCCGATTGCCATGACGCGTGAAAATACGCGGGCGCTCTACCAGGCCTGCATGTAAGGTCTGCGCCCGCCGGTCCTTCCGGCGGGCGGTCTGGAGTGGGTGATGGTTGCGCGTGACAGAACCGAAATCGCGGTGATCGGCGCGGGTGTCGTGGGCCTGACCATCGCGCTGGAACTGGTTGAGGCGGGCCGCGAGGTGGTGCTGGTCGATCCCGGCCAGCCCGGCATGGGGGCCAGCTACGGCAATGCCGGCACCATTGCGGGCTATGCGGTCAGACCGGTGGGCACGCCCGCTGTGCTGCGGTCGCTGCCGTCGCTGATGTTCAGCCGCACCTCGCCCTTGGCCATCCGTCACCGCGCCTTGCCCAGTTTGATGCCATGGCTGATGCGCTTTCTGTGGCAAAGCCTGCCCGCCCAGACCGAACGGAACGCGCGCGCGATTGCCGCCCTTCTGGCCGATGCGGGCGAAAGGTGGGATGATCTGGCGCTGCAGGTCGCCGGGGCGGGCATCCTGCAACGCCGGGGCTGCCTCTATGTCTACTGAAACCGCGCAGGCATTCTCAGCCGCCGGGGCTGACATGGCCGCACGCCGGGCGCTGGGGATTGAGGTTGACCTGATCGGCCCCGAGGCTTTGGCCGCGTTGGAGCCTGCCTTGCCCAGGGGCGCAGGGGCTGCCTACTTCAGCGGCGCAACCTTTCTGGATGATCCGGGGCGGATGATGGGGCTGATCGCGGCGGCGGTGCTGCCCAAGGCGCGGCTCCTGCAGGCCCGGGCCGAGCGTCTGACCCGCGGCCCAACTGGCGTGGTGGTTGAAGTGCCGGGCCTGCACCTTCATGCCAGCAAGGTGGTCATCGCGGCGGGGGCGCATGCCCGCGCCCTTGCGGTGCAGGCCGGTGACCGGGTGCCCCTGGACACTGAGCGCGGCTATCACGTCGAATGGGACAGGGCCGAGCCGTTGCTGCAACGCCCGGTCTGCCCCACGGCGCGGGGCTTTTACTTCTGCCCAATGGCGGGCCGTCTGCGTGTGGCGGGAACGGTGGAGCTTGGGGGCCTAAATTTGCCCCCCTCAGTCCACCGGGTGCATAAGCTGGTTGAGGGCGCGCGGGCGTTCTTCCCGGACCTGGGGGAACCGGACCGCAGCTGGATGGCTTTCGCCCGTCGCTGCCCGACAGCCTGCCAGTGATCGGCCCGTCAAGCGCTGGGCCGGATGTCATCCACGCCTTTGGTCATGGCCATCTGGGGGTGACCCTTGCACCGGTGACCGCACGGATCGTGGCGGCGCTGGTGACGGGCAAGACGCTGCCACTGGACATCGCCGCCTATCGCCCCGGTCGGTTCTGAAATGCAAACGGCCCGGCTTGAGGACAAGCCGGGCCGCGCGTCATGATCTGACTTGGATTATTAGTTGCCGAGGGTCTCGGTCGGCTCATCATCGTCGTTGCCGCAGAGGGCGACGCAAAGGATGATCGGGATCAGAAGCAGCGGCAGGATGCCAGCCGAGGACGCGGGCTTTTCAGCCACGACTTCCAATTCTTCTTCCACAACAACCGGGCCGCCGGCAAAGGCGGTGGAAGCCGAAACAGCCAGCGAGGCCGCGACGAGCGAGGTGAGGAACTTTTTCATGTCAGGTTTCCTTTCAGGAGTTGGACCCGGGCCAAGGCATGGGTCAATAAACCGGTGTTACTTGTGATCACTCGGACGCAGCGGTGTTCGTAACCTGCGGGTCTTCGTCATCATTGCCGCAGAGGGCGACGCAAGGATGATCGGGATGAGCAGCAGCGGCAGGATGCCGGCCGAGGACGCGGGCTTTTCAGCCACGACTTCCATTTCTTCTTCAACGACAACCGGGCCGCCAGCATAGGCGGTCGTGGCCGAGATCAGCATGGTCGACGCGAGAGTAGCGGCGAGAATCGTTTTCATTGCAGTCTCCAAAACATCAAAGGCCGCAGGGCGATAGGCCCCGAGGCAGGCCTCGCAACCCTAATCGCTTCGGCCAGAACGCTCAAACCATTTTCAGAAATGCAACGTCGCTGATCCGGAACTGTGGCAGATTCACCCGATTCACCGCGGAAACTGATGGGTTTTGCGGGTCAAAAGCGTCAGATGGGCCACATTCTTTGCGGTCAGGGCACTGTCCCGCGCCCCTGCGACGGCTGACATCCTGCCATGAAAGAATCATGACAAGCAGATCGGTAACCAAGGCTTGCGGTGTGCCCGGGCTCTTTGCCCGGGGGTGACATCGTTCGGCAGATGCCACAAATCTGCGGTCCAGATGATCCCGGCATGCACAACGGGTTGGCGAAAACAGAACGGGCCGGTCTTTCGACCAGCCCGCATTCAGATCAGAAGAAGCGACGTGGATCAGCCAGCTTCGCTGTCGTCATCGCTGCCGCCGCACAGAGCGACGCAAAGGATGATCGGGATCAGGAGCAGCGGCAGCAGGCCAGCCGAGGAAGCCGGCTTCTCAGCCACGACTTCCATTTCTTCTTCGACGACAACCGGGCCGCCAGCCATGGCAGCCGAGGCACCCAGGGTCAGTGCCATGACCGAGGTGATGAGTTTTTCATGATTTAGCTCCGAAGTTTGAGAGGTTCCCGTCAGCAGAACAGGCCAGTTTTTGGGGTAATCCTCTAATCGCGGCAGAACAATGCGCATTGTGAATGTGGCACGGCTTCACCACCGACCGTTGCCCGAATGGCACAGAAGCAGCCTGCCGATCGCTTCAGAACTGCCCCGGCACGACCTGGTCCGGGGGTCGGTGTCCATCGGCAAAGGTCTTGATGTTGATAATGACCTTTTCCCCCATCTCGATTCGTCCCTCGATGGTGGCTGAACCCATATGGGGCAGGCAGACCACATTCGGCAGTTCGCGCAGCCGGGGGTTCAGGTCGGTGCCACGTTCGTAGACATCAAGCCCCGCACCGGCAAGTTCGCCCGCGCGCAAGGCACGGGTCAGCGCGTTTTCATCCACCACCTCGCCCCGGCTCGTGTTCACCACGACGGCGCTGGGTTTCATCAGCTTCAGGCGCCGCGCATTGAGGAGGTGGAAGGTCGAGGGCGTATGCGGGCAGTTGATCGACAGGATGTCCATCCGGGCCAGCATCTGGTCCAGGCTTTCCCAGTAGGTCGCCTCAAGCTCAGCCTCGATCTCGGGGCGCAGGCGCTTTCGGTTGTGGTAATGCACCTGCAAACCGAAGGCCTTCGCCCGCCGCGCAACCGCCTGGCCGATCCGCCCCATGCCAAGAATGCCCAGCCGCCGCCCGCCAAGGCGCCCGCCAAGATTGGCCATCGGCGACCAGCCGGGCCAACTGCCCGACTGCATGACCTGCAGCCCTTGCGGAATGCGGCGGGTGACGGCCAGGATCAGCGCCAGCACCATGTCAGCGGTATCTTCGGTGACCACGCCGGGGGTGTTTGACACAATCACCCCGCGCTGGCGGGCGGTCGCCACGTCGATATGATCGACCCCCGCGCCATAGTTGGCGATCAACTTCAGCTTGTCGCCCGCCTGCGCCAGCAGGGCCGCGTCGATGGTGTCGGTGATCGTCGGCACCAGAACATCGGCACGGCGCATGGCGGCGGCCAGATCCTCGCGCGTCATCGGGGTGTCGGGATCGCGCAGGTCGACGTCGAACAGCTCTTTCATCCGGGTTTCCACCACCTCGGGCAGGCGGCGCGTGATGACAACGGTCAGGCGGGGGGCGGGCATGCTGATCTCTCCGGCGCTTCCAGATCGGGGTCGTCCGGATCGGGTCCCTTCCAAATCCGGCGTCCTTGAGGCAAGGTGAGGCCAAGCGGGGCGATGCACAAGCCCCGGGATGAGGCAGCGGGCGATACCGGGCAGGGCAAGGCCTTTAGGACCGGTCGCAGCAAGGGAACGGGCAGTCAGGGCAAATGCGGATGCAAGGGTTTGGCATGGTCGTTGGCGTGGGTCTGGTGCTTGGCGCTTTGGCGCTGCCGGTCTCGGTCGGGGCGCAGGAAACCGGAACCCCCGTGGAAACGGAAACCGGGCTGCCCGAGGCCGCGGCTGAAAAGCCGCCGGAAAAGCAATGCCAGCCCGATGTGGGCTGTGTGACGAACCTGCCCTTGCCGCGCTATGTCTCGCTGAAAGGGAATGAGGGGAACGCCCGGCGCGGGCCAGGGCTGACGCATCGGATCGACTGGGTCTTCACCCGCGCGGGCATGCCGCTGAAAATCACTGCCGAGTTTGAAAACTGGCGACGTGTCGAGGATCAGGAAGGTGCCGGCGGCTGGGTGCATTACTCGCTTCTCTCGGGCGTGCGCAGCGTCCTTGTCACGCTGGACATGGCCGAGTTGCGCGACGCCCCCTCCGAAGTGGCCACCGTGGTCGCACAGGCCGAGATGGGCGTGATCGGGCGGGTGCAGGCCTGCAATCTCGACTGGTGCCGGGTTGTGCTGGGCGGGCAAGGCGGCTGGGTGCAGAAGGCGGCACTCTGGGGGGTCAAGCCGGATGAACAGATCGACTGACCCGATGCGCAGCCGGTTGGGGCTGGCGATTTCGGCCGGGCTGGCCTCAGTCCTGGTGGCCGGAATTCTGGTGGTGCTGAAGCTGTGGGCGCTGGTGGAACCGGCGCGCTGTCGATTGCCGCATCGCTGGCCGACAGCGCGATGGACCTGCTGATGTCGCTTGGTGCTGCGGCGGCCATCGTCTATGCCGCCCAGCCCGCGGATGAAGACCACGCATTTGGCCACACCTCGGCCGAGGATCTGGCAGCCCTGGCGCAGTCAACCTTTATCATCGTGTCCGCCGGAGTGATCGGTTGGGCGGCGGTGGCGCGTCTGATCGCCCCCGAACCGCCGGTCTTGATGGCCGAAGGGCGCGGGATGGTGGTGATGGCGGTGTCGGTCGTGCTGACAGTGGCGCTGGTCTGGTGGCAGGGACGGGTGGCCCGGGCCACGGGCAGCAAGGTGGTGGCGGCGGACCGGCTGCACTACTTGGGTGACCTGTTGCCCAGCCTTGGGGCCATCGGCGCGCTTTGGGTGTCAGGCACGCATGGCATCGGGTCGATTGACGCGGTGGTGGCGCTGGCCGCTTCCGCGCTGAGTGGGCAGGGTCAGGGTGTGGCGGTGACGCCGCTGCAAATGATCACCGCGGTCAGCGCCATGCAGCCGGCCTGCACCAGCACCTGCCGCAGCTGCTCCGGATCGCCCAGAAAACTGAGGCGCACATCCGCCCCACGCGCCGAGCAGCAGGCCGAGACCTGGGTCAAGGGTCTGCTCGGGTGGGGACTGACCGCCGAGAACGTGGGCGCCTGCGCGCCGCCGCCCGTCTTGAAGCGCGCGGCATCGATATTGTTCGTGAGCGCGGCGATGACGACGTTGACGAGCGAGCGCGTCTCGATCGGCGGCGGTCTGGGGATGGGTGGACCCGCAATTGTCGTTGATGTTCAGCCCGTTCGGGCTGCACGTCCAGGCGACGATGTTCGTCGGGCACTGGATGGACACGGTGCAATTCGTGTTGGGGATATGCACTTCGCGCACGATGAAGATGCCGACCGACGAGCCTTCATTCACCGGCTTGACCACATAAGGCGGCTCCATCAGATGCCTGGCCGCGGCTTCGCGCCGGTCGACCACGATGGATTTCACCACCGGCAGGCCGGCGGCCATGTACTGGAGCACCTTGTAAGGACACTTGCCGCGCGTCCAGACCGTGTCGGGCATCGGGCACAGCCCGACGTGGCACTGGCGCAGGGCCAGATCCTGCTCCCAGGTGCGACCACGGTCGAAAAGTCCACCGGCAACCGGCGGAAGTGCGCCGGCTCATGCGCCACCAGACGCAGACGCAGAT
>JAAUPC010000062.1 GCA_012036325.1 Paracoccaceae bacterium | reverse complement strand
GGTGCGGGTGTCAGGCGTGGGCCAGCCCTACCAGATGTGGGAACGGTGCTGCTGCCCGCAAGGCCGCCGATGCGTTCTGTGGCGGCAAGGTCAACACCTCGATCTACGACCGGTTTGACCGGGCCACCGGAGAATGGGTCTATCCGGGGGGCTGTGCATGACGAATGCTGTTATCCCCGGTCACAAACCGCTGAGAACCCCGGTTTGTCATGGCATATCAACGGGCTTTTGCCCCATCTCTGCGGCAGGAAACGCCAAGGAGGCCCCCATGAAACGCATCACCCTTACCCTTGCTGCCCTTGCTGCCCTTGTCCTCGCGGCCCCGGCCTATGCGCTGGTCCCGATCAATGAGGAACCGACGATCAACAACACCCTTCTGCAAGGCTTCATCGGCGACGCGATTGATGACAACTGCTCGACCATCGAAGCCCGCAAGCTGCGCGCTTTGGGGGAACTCAACAAGCTGCGCGACTATGCGCTGGCGCAGGGCTATAGCTCGGCCGAAGTGCGGGAATTTGTGACCAACAAGGAAGAAAAGGCGCGGGGCAAGGCGCTTGCCGCCGAATGGCTGAAGGAACGCGGGGCGGAACCGGGCAACGAGGCCGCCTATTGCAAGATCGGCGAAGAGGAAATCGCCAAGGAAAGCCTGATCGGTTATCTGTTGAGGTCCACCAAATGATCCAACCCGCCGGACATCAACTTGCGGAGTTGAACGTGGGGCGCCTTTTGGCCCCCACGGACGACCCGCGCGTGGCCGAGTTCATGAATGCGCTGGACCGGGTGAATGGCCTTGGCAAGCGGATGCCGGGCTTTGTCTGGATGATGGAAGGCAGTGGTGAGCCGGGGACCGGCAACACCGAGGCCAAGCTGGAGGGCGATCCGCAATATGTGTCGAACCTGACGGTCTGGGAAGGCGTCGCCACGCTGGAGGCCTTTGTCTGGAACACCGTCCACCGTGCCTTTTATGAACGGCGGCAGGAATGGTTCGAGGTTCTGGGCAAGATGCACTTCGTCATGTGGTGGGTGCCTGCGGGCCACAAGCCCACACTGGATGAAGCACTGGCTCGGCTAGAGCATCTGCGGGTGCATGGCGACAGTGACCACGCCTTCGGCTGGAAATACCTGAAAGAGGCGCAGTTGTGGAAGACCCATGGCTGCACCCAAGTGGCGGCGGAGTAGGGGCGATGTGCTACGGTAACCTTGACCCCAAGCATCTGATGCGCGACATGGATGCGCGTGTGAAACACCTGTCATTTGAACAGGATAAGACGAAACAGGCAGCCCCGGCGCGCCCAGTCGGGCTGTTGGCCCGGCTGCGGGTTGCGGCGCTTTGGCTGCTGCGGAAGGACCGGGCCCATGTCTAACCCCCAACCTAACCTAAAGAAGATCAGCATCGACGGTATTGAAGTTGAGGTTGATGGCGCGATGACCATCATTCAGGCGGCGGAAGTCGCCGGGGTGGAAATCCCCCGGTTCTGCTATCACGAACGGCTGACCATCGCGGGCAACTGCCGGATGTGCCTGGTTGAGGTTGTGGGTGGCCCGCCGAAGCCTGCGGCCTCTTGCGCGATGCAGGTCAAGGACTTGCGGCCTGGGCCGAATGGTGAAGCGCCCTTGGTCAAGACCAAGTCGCCGATGGTGAAGAAGGCCCGCGAAGGGGTGATGGAGTTCCTTCTGATCAACCACCCGCTCGACTGCCCGATCTGCGACCAGGGCGGGGAGTGTGACCTGCAGGATCAGGCGATGGCTTACGGCGTGGATTTCAGCCGCTACCGCGAGCCAAAGCGCGCGACGGAAGACCTGAACCTTGGCCCGCTGGTTGAAACCCACATGACGCGCTGCATTTCCTGCACGCGCTGCGTGCGGTTCACCACTGAAGTCGCCGGGATCACCCAGATGGGCCAGACCGGGCGGGGGGAAGACTCTGAGATCACCAGCTATCTGAACCTGACGCTGGATTCGAACCTGCAGGGCAATATCATTGACCTGTGCCCCGTTGGGGCGCTGACCTCCAAGCCTTACGCCTTTACCGCCCGTCCCTGGGAGCTGACCAAGACCGAAACCATCGACGTTATGGATGCGTTGGGGTCAAACGTCCGCGTCGATACCAAGGGCCGCGAAGTCATGCGCATCCTGCCGCGCAACCATGACGGCGTGAATGAGGAGTGGATTTCCGACAAGACCCGTTTCGTCTGGGACGGCCTGCGCCGCCAGCGGCTGGACACGCCTTACGTCCGCGAAAACGGCAAACTGCGGAAGGCCGGGTGGAGTGAGGCGCTGACCCTCGCCGCTGCCGCGATGAAGGGCCGCAAGGTGGCCGCCTTGGTCGGTGACCTTGCCCCGGTTGAGGCGGTGTTCAGCCTGAAGCAGTTGGTTGAGGGCCTTGGCGGCCACGTTGAATGCCGCACCGATGGCGCGAAGCTGCCGATTGGCAACCGCGCTGCTTATGTCGGCACCGCGACGATTGAAGATATCGACAGCGCGAAGATGATCCAGCTGATCGGCACCAACCCGCGGGTTGAAGCGCCGGTCCTGAACGCGCGCCTCCGCAAGGCCTGGATGAATGGTGCGGTGATTGGGCTCGTGGGGGAGGCGGTCGACCTGACCTATGACTACGCCCATGTAGGCTTTGACCGGGCCGCGCTGGAAAAGCTGTCCAGCCAGGTGATCAGCGATGAGACGAAGGCAAAGCCGACCCTCGTGATCGTCGGCCAGGGCGCGATCAACGAAGCGGATGGGGAGGCTGTTCTCGCCCATGCGATGAAGTTGGCCGAGAACTCCAACTCCAAACTGCTGATCCTGCACAGCGCCGCCTCACGCGTGGGGGCGATGGACGTGGGCGCGGTGACCGAGGGTGGCCTTGCCGCTGCGACCGAGGGGGCCGAGGTGATCTACAACCTTGGCGCTGATGAGGTTGAGATCGCTGCAGGGCCGTTCGTGATCTACCAGGGCAGCCATGGCGACCGGGGCGCGTCGCGCGCCGATATCATCCTGCCCGCCGCGGCATGGACCGAAGAGAACGGACTTTTCGTCAACACCGAAGGCCGCCCGCAACTGGCCTTCCGCGCCGGGTTCGCGCCCGGTGAGGCCAAGGAAAACTGGGCCATCCTGCGCGCCCTTTCGGCCGAGGTTGGGGCAACCCTGTCTTGGGACAGTCTGGCCGGTTTGCGCGCCGCCATCGTCAAGGCGCATCCGCATCTGGGCCGGGTGGATCAGGTGGCCGCCAACGAGGGGCCGGCTTTGCCGATCAAGCCGCTTGGGAAGGCCGATTTCCGCAACGTGATCAAGGACTTCTACCTGACCAATCCCATCGCCCGCGCCTCAACCGTGATGGCGGAGCTGTCCGCCATGGCCAAGGCCCGCGCGACGCAACCCCTGGCGGCGGAATAAGCCCTTGGCACACCCGCTGGCCCTGCTTGCGACCCTTGGCACCGCGACAGCGGCGCTCGGGGCTTGCACCTCGGGAACAGAGGTGACAGACGGTCGCGGCCAACCGGTCTATGAGGGGATCTCGACGATCCGCCTTGATGACGGCCTTGTCAGCTTCAACCTCGCCATGCACGGCGCGGCGGGCAAGGCGGATGTCGAGGCCTATGGCCGTTGTGCAGCAGCGCAATATGCGCTGGATCAAGGCTACGGGTTCGCGCGTCAGTTGCGGACCATCGTGAAGAAGGACGGGCAGACATGGTACGGGGATGCGATCACCCTCATCTCGGCCAGCCTGCCGCAGGGTTTGCGCAGGATCGATGCCGAAGTGGCGGTGTCGAACTGTGCTGAACTTGGCATACCGACAGCTTGGGGCTGACGGGTTGAAGGATGTGAGGGGCTGACATGGACGGGTTTCTTGCCACGGGTTTTGGGACGGCGGTGCTGATCGCGGCACAGGCGCTTCTGATCGTGGCTTTCGTGATGATCAGCCTGCTGTTTCTGGTCTACGGCGACCGCAAGATCTGGGCCGCCGTGCAGATGCGCAGGGGCCCGAACGTGGTGGGGCCGTTTGGGCTCCTCCAATCGGTGGCGGACGCGCTGAAATATGTCGTCAAGGAAATCGTCATTCCCGCAGGCGTGGACCGGCCGGTGTTCTTCCTGGCGCCCATGGCCTCTTTCGTCCTGGCCATCCTCGCCTGGGCGGTGATCCCGTTTGACGATGGCTGGGTGCTGGCCAACATCAACGTGGCGATCCTCTTCGTCTTCGCCGTGTCGTCGCTTGAGGTTTACGGCGTCATCATGGGCGGCTGGGCGTCAAACTCCAAATACGCTTTCCTGGGGTCCTTGCGGTCAGCCGCGCAGATGATCTCCTATGAGGTCTCCCTCGGCCTCATCATCATCGGCGTCATCATCTCCACCGGCGGCATGAACTTTTCCGCCATCGTGGCCGCACAAGACGGCGACTGGGGCCTCTTCAACTGGTACTGGCTGCCGCATTTCCCGATGGTGTTCCTGTTCTTCATCAGCGCCCTGGCTGAGACGAACCGCCCGCCCTTCGACCTGCCGGAAGCGGAATCCGAACTCGTCGCCGGGTTCATGGTGGAATATTCCTCGACCCCCTACCTTCTGTTCATGGCCGGCGAATACATTGCCATCTTCCTGATGTGCGCGCTGATGAGCCTTCTCTTCTTCGGCGGCTGGCTGTCGCCGATCCCGGGGCTGGCCGATGGCTGGTGGTGGATGGTCGCCAAGATGTGGCTCTTCTTCTTCATGTTCGCCATGGTGAAGGCCATCGTCCCCCGCTACCGCTATGACCAGCTGATGCGGATCGGCTGGAAGGTCTTCCTGCCCATGTCGCTGGGCTGGGTCGTCCTGGTGGCGTTCCTGGCGAAGTTCGAAGTGCTGGGTGGGTTCTGGGCCCGCTGGGCTGTGGGGGGGTGAGGATGGCGCGAGAAACAGTCGTCTACTCCTATGACCATATCACCCATCTGGGGACGATTTCCCTGATCCCTGAAGGTCAGGGACGCTACAAGGTGATGATCTCCGACGAAAACATGGGCTCGTATCATTCGCCGCAAGCTGCTGTTTACGATGTTGCGAATGACCATCTTGGCACAACGCCTTGGAATATCGACTTGTCCACACTCGGAATTCCGGAAGACCTAAGCGAATGGAATCGCAAGGTGTTTGCGGTCGTAAAAGGACTTAGACCAGCATGAGCAACATCGACTGGACCCGCGCCACGAAGTATTTCCTCTTGATGGATTTCATCAAGGGCTTCGGCCTGGGGATGAAATACTTCTTCGCACCGAAGACCACGGTGAACTACCCGCATGAGAAGGGGCCGCTGTCCCCCCGCTTCCGCGGTGAACACGCGCTGCGTCGCTATCCGAACGGCGAGGAACGCTGCATCGCCTGCAAGCTGTGCGAGGCGGTCTGCCCGGCGCAAGCGATCACCATCGACGCCGAACCGCGTGAGGACGGCAGCCGCCGCACCACGCGCTATGACATCGACATGACCAAATGCATCTACTGTGGCTTCTGTCAGGAGGCCTGCCCTGTGGATGCCATCGTCGAAGGCCCGAACTTCGAATTCTCGACCGAAACGCGCGAGGAGTTGTTCTACAACAAGGACAAACTTCTGGCGAACGGTGAGCGCTGGGAAGCCGAGATTGCCCGCAACCTTGAAATCGACGCGCCTTACCGATGACCGACGATTTCACCAAGATGTTCGCAGCGATGCTGGAGCAGGGCCAGAAGATGGCCCAGGCCTTCATGCCGGGCATGGACACCATCGATCCCAAAGCGTTTGAAAAGATGTTCCCGGCCATGCCGAAGGAACTGCTGGAGATGTGGTTCGGCAAGACCTTCAACCCCGAAGGTCTGGATGCCCGCACCCGCTTTCTGGTGACCATCGCGGCCCAAACCGTGCTTGGCCCGATGGGCGAGCCGCAGTTGCGCATGACGATCAAGAATGCCCTTGCGGCGGGTGCCACCAAGCGCGAAGTGGCCGAGGTGATCTGGCAGATGAGCATGTTCGCTGGCGTCCCCTCGATGCAGAAGGCGCTCGACATCGCACAAGGCGTCTTCGCCGAAACTGACGACAAGACCGAAGGGAAAGACGCATGACCGCCGCCGAATTTGCCTTCTACATGTTTGCCGTGGTCACTGTGACGGCGGGCCTTATGGTCACTGTCAGCCGCAACCCGGTGCATTCGGTCTTGTGGCTGATCCTGACCTTCCTTTCCACCTCGGGCCTTTTCGTGCTGTTGGGGGCTGAGTTTGTGGCGATGCTCTTGATCATCGTCTACGTGGGCGCGGTGGCGGTCCTGTTCCTGTTCGTCGTGATGATGCTGGATATTGATTTTGCGGCACTCAAGGGCGAAATGGCGCGCTACATGCCCTTGGGCCTGTTGATCGGGGTGATCCTTCTGATGCAGGTCGCCATCGGCATCGGTGTCTGGGAAGTGGCCGACGAGGCTGATGCCCTGCGCCAGGCCGTGGCACCTTCCGAGATCGAGAATACCCGCGCCATCGGCCTGCTGCTTTACGACCGCTATTTCCTGTTGTTCCAGCTTTCGGGCCTGATCCTTCTGGTCGCGATGATCGGGGCGATCCTGCTGACCTTGCGGCACCGGAAGGACATCAAGCGCCAGAACGTGCTGCAACAGATGTGGCGTGACCCGGCCAAGGCGATGGAGCTGAAGGACGTCAAGCCGGGGCAGGGGTTGTGACCATGGTCCGCTGCACCCTTGCCGCCATGCTGCTGACCGCAGGGGCGGCGCAAGCGCTTACGCCCGAGAACCGCAGCTGCGAGATGCCTGGCCTCGGCCTTGCAGCCTTTATCCAGGGCTTCGACAGCCGCTATGCGCTGTTCGACTGGTGGGACAAGCGGGGCGATGAGTTGGGCAATCAGGCCGTGATCTATGCGGACTGTCAGGGTGGAAAATTGCTGCGGTCCTCCACCTTGGCCAGCAGCGACAGGCTGGTCGGCGCGACCGAGATCCTGTGGACTGCCGGGCATGCAGGAGAGGGGGGTGACCTTGCGACGCTGACCCAGGCGCTGGAAGCCGCGGGTTTTACGGTCGAACTGCAGGACTTGCCGCAAAGCCACTGCGCCTGCGCGGATGCAATGATCGCCCCCTGAAAGGGCAGCGGCCGCAAGGTTGCACGGAACAAACGGGCCGCAAGACGCCCAAGAGGGAACGGACAGATGATCGGACTTGAACATTACCTGACGGTGGCGGCGGCGCTGTTCGTCATCGGGATCTTCGGGATCTTCCTCAACCGGAAGAACGTGATCGTCATCCTGATGTCGATTGAACTGATGCTTCTGGCGGTCAACATCAACCTTGTCGCGTTTTCCTCCTTCTCGGAGGATCTCGTGGGCCAGGTCTTCACCATGTTCGTCCTGACCGTCGCTGCGGCTGAGGCCGCGATCGGCCTTGCCATCCTCGTCGTCTTCTTCCGCAACCGCGGGTCGATCGAGGTGGAAGACGTCAACGTGATGAAGGGCTGACGAGACATGGCAACGATCATCCTCTTTGCTCCCCTGATCGGGGCCCTGATCTGCGGCTTCGGCTGGCGCGTGCTTGGCGAGAAGGCCGGGCAGGTCATCGCCACGTCGCTGATCTTCCTGGCTGCGGCGCTGTCCTGGTGGATCTTCATCACGTTTGACGGCGAGACGCAGCGGATCGTCCTGATGCGCTGGATCGAATCCGGCACCATGGGCAGCGAATGGGCCATCCGGCTGGACCGGCTGACCGCGATCATGCTGGTGGTGGTGAACTCGGTCTCGGCCCTCGTGCACCTCTATTCCTTCGGCTACATGGCGCATGACGACAACTGGCATGAGGGGGAGCATTACAAGGCCCGGTTCTTCGCCTACCTGTCGTTCTTCACCTTTGCGATGCTGATGCTGGTGACCGCCGACAACCTGATCCAGATGTTCTTCGGCTGGGAAGGGGTGGGGGTCGCCTCCTACCTTCTGATCGGGTTCTACTACCGCAAACCCACCGCGAACGCCGCCGCGATCAAGGCCTTCGTGGTCAACCGCGTCGGGGACTTCGGCTTTGCCCTTGGCATCTTTGCGCTCTTCTACCTGACCGACAGCATCCGCTTTGACGACATCTTCGCCGCGGCCCCCGCGCTGGCCGAGACCAACCTGACCTTCCTTTGGGCAGAATGGAACGCGGCCAACCTGATCGCGGTCCTTCTCTTTATCGGGGCGATGGGCAAATCGGCGCAGCTCTTCTTGCACACCTGGCTTCCCGACGCGATGGAGGGGCCGACTCCGGTTTCCGCCCTGATCCACGCGGCAACCATGGTCACCGCTGGGGTGTTCCTGGTCTGCCGCATGTCGCCCCTGATGGAGTATGCACCTGAGGCGATGGGCTTTGTCACCTTCCTTGGGGCCACCACCGCCTTTGTGGCCGCAACCATCGGCCTGGTGCAGAACGACATCAAGCGCGTGATCGCCTATTCCACCATGTCGCAGCTTGGCTACATGTTCGTGGCCGCAGGCGTGGGCGTCTATTCGGTGGCGATGTTCCACCTTTTCACCCATGCCTTCTTCAAGG
Organism: Paracoccaceae bacterium; assembly: GCA_012036325.1. GTDB lineage: Bacteria > Pseudomonadota > Alphaproteobacteria > Rhodobacterales > Rhodobacteraceae > Tabrizicola. The sequence goes on along the minus strand of JAAUPC010000062.1, from coordinate 4,352 downwards.
CGATGCTGTTCCTTGGTGCGGGTTCGGTGATCCACGCCACGCATCACGAACAGGACATGCGCAACTACGGCGGTCTTCGGACCAAGATCCCCTATACGTTCTGGGCGATGATGATCGGCACCCTTGCCATCACCGGGGTCGGCATTCCGCTGACGCATTACGGGTTCGCCGGGTTCCTGTCGAAGGACGCGGTGATCGAGAGCGCCTATGTCGGGTCGAACTACGCCTTCTGGATGCTGGTGATCGCCGCCGCGATGACCAGTTTCTACAGCTGGCGTCTGATGTTCATGACATTCTTCGGGGAAAGCCGCGCACACAACTCGGCCCACGGCCATGACGACCACCATGGCGCCGTGCATGACACCCACGGGCATGATGATCACCATGAGCCGCACGAAAGCCCGCTGGTCATGCTGATCCCGCTTGGTGTGCTGGCGCTTGGCGCGATGTTTTCAGGCATGATCTGGTACAAGGTGTTCTTCGGCGAAGAGACCGCTGTGCGGCAATGGTTCGGCATGGAAACCGCAGCACATGGGGAAGCCCATGGCGAGGATCACGGCACCCAGGCCGCAAGTGAGGCCGCACCAGAAGCCACTGCCGACACGGCCACCACCGAAACCGCGACCACCGAAACCGCGACCACCGAAACCGCGACCACCGAAACCGAGGCCGCACCGGCCGAGGCCCACAGCGACACCACCGCAGACCACAGCGCATCCCCCGGCACCGTGCCGCAGGGCGCGCTGGTCATGCTGCCCTTCACTGAAAGCGAACAGGCCCTGGTCGATGACCGGCTTGACCCGGCCAAGGTGGAGAAGTCCGAACATGCGCCAACCACGATCATCAACGCCGCCCACCTGGTGCCGAACTGGGTCAAGGTCTCGCCCTTCATCGCGATGGTGCTTGGCTTTGCGCTGGCCTGGCTTTTCTACATCAGGAACCCCAGCCTACCGGGCCGTCTGGCGGCGCAGCAGCGCCCGCTGTACCTGTTCCTTCTGAACAAATGGTACTTTGACGAGATCTATGACGTCCTCTTCGTTCGTCCGGCCAAATGGCTTGGCGCCTTCCTGTGGAGAAGGGGCGACGGCGATGTCATTGACGGGTCGCTCAACGGGGTGGCCTTGGGGATCATCCCCTTCTTCACCCGCCTCGCCGGTCGCGCGCAGTCCGGCTATGTCTTTCACTACGCCTTGGCGATGGTCATGGGGATCGTCATCCTTGTCACCTGGATGACGCTTTTCGGCGGCGCGAATTAAGGGGCGCGCATCATGGAAAACCAGCTTCTGTCGATCATCACCTTCCTGCCCCTGGTTGCGGCCATCATCCTTGCCCTCTTCATGCGCGGCGATGATGCGGCGGCGCGTCAGGGGGCGAAATGGCTTGCCCTTTTCACCACCAGCGCGACCTTCGTCATCTCGCTTTTCGTGCTGCTGCGGTTCGATCCGTCGAACACCGGCTTTCAGTTCGTGGAAGAGCGGGAGTGGATCCTTGGCCTGACCTACAAGATGGGGGTCGACGGGATTTCCATCCTGTTCGTGATGCTGACGACCTTCCTGATGCCGATAACGATCTATGCCTGCTGGAACGTGGAAACCCGGGTGAAGGAATACATGATCGCGTTTCTGGTCCTGGAAACGCTGATGCTGGGCGTGTTCTGCGCGCTTGACCTTGTGCTCTTCTACCTTTTCTTCGAGGCCGGGCTGATCCCGATGTTCCTGATCATCGGCATCTGGGGCGGCAAGGAACGGATCTACGCGGCGTTCAAGTTCTTCCTCTACACCTTCCTCGGCTCGGTCCTGATGCTGGTCGCGATGATCGCGATGTACTTTGACGCGGGCACCACCGATATCGTGGACCTTCTGGCGCATGACTTCGGGTCCGAGACGTTCAGCCTGCTTGGCTTCCAGGTCGTTGGCGGGTTGCAGACCATGCTGTTCCTGGCCTTCTTCGCCAGCTTCGCTGTGAAGATGCCGATGTGGCCGGTCCACACCTGGCTGCCCGATGCCCACGTTCAGGCCCCGACTGCCGGGTCGGTGGTGCTGGCCGCGATCCTGTTGAAGATGGGCGGTTACGGCTTCCTGCGCTTTTCACTGCCGATGTTCCCGGTAGGGTCGGACGTGATGGCCCCGTTGGTCCTGTGGATGAGCGCGATTGCCATCGTCTACACCTCGCTGGTGGCGCTGGCGCAGACCGACATGAAGAAGCTGATCGCCTATTCGTCGGTCGCGCACATGGGTTTTGTGACCATGGGCATCTTCTCAGTGAACCAGCAGGGGGTGGATGGCGCGATTTTCCAGATGATCAGCCACGGCTTCATCTCGGGCGCGCTGTTCCTTTGCGTCGGCGTGATCTACGACCGCATGCACACGCGTGAGATTGCGGCCTATGGCGGGTTGGTGAACCGGATGCCGGCCTATGCGCTGGTGTTCATGTTCTTCACGATGGCCAATGTGGGCCTGCCCGGGACCAGTGGTTTCGTCGGTGAATTCCTGACGCTGATGGGGGTGTTCCAGGTCAACAGCTGGGTCGCCGCAGTGGCCGCGACCGGGGTGATCCTGTCCGCCGCCTATGCCCTGTGGCTGTACCGCCGCGTGGTCTTTGGCGACCTGATCAAAGAGGCGTTGAAATCCATCACCGATATGGACCGGCGCGAGAAGGTGATCTTCGCCCCCCTGATCGCCATGACCCTGATCCTGGGCGTCTACCCAAGCCTCGTGACTGATATCATCGGGCCGTCGGTGACCGCCCTTGTGTCCGACTACACTGCCGCCTTGCCCGCCGATGGCGCGCAAGTGGCCCTGCACTGAGGTTGCGCCGATGACGTCCGTTGATTTCCAGACCCTCCTGCCCGAGATTGTGCTGTCCGGCTATGCCTTGGCGGCCCTCATGTTTGGGGTCTACACCACCAAGGACAAGATGGCTGTGGCGCTGGTCTGGGCCACGGCGGGCCTTTTCGTGGCGCTGGCGCTGTACATCGGCGTGCGTGGGACGGGCGAGCGGCTGGTCTTCAACGGCCTTTTCGTGGACGATCCCTTCGCCCGCTTTGCCAAGGTGACGATCCTGCTCTCTGCCGCTGCTGTTTTGGTCATGGGGCAGGATTACATGTCGCGGCGGGATCTCTTGCGGTTCGAATACCCGATCCTGGTCGCCTTGTCGGTGGTGGGGATGATGGTCATGGTGTCTGCCGCCGACCTCATGACCCTTTACATGGGGTTGGAGCTGCAATCGCTGGCTCTTTACGTCGTCGCCAGCTTGCGCCGAGACAGCGCCAAATCGTCCGAGGCGGGGCTGAAGTATTTCGTCCTTGGCGCGCTGTCGTCCGGGTTGCTGCTTTACGGAGCGTCGCTGGTTTATGGCTATGCCGGTACCACGCAATTCGCGGGCATCCTGAGCACGGTGCAGGATGGTGTGCCGCTGGGGTTGCTGTTCGGCCTTGTGTTCATGCTGGCAGGTCTTGCGTTCAAGGTCAGCGCGGCCCCGTTCCATATGTGGACGCCGGACGTCTACGAAGGCTCACCCACCCCCGTCACCGCCTTCTTTGCCACTGCCCCGAAGGTTGCCGCGATGGCGCTGATCGCGCGGCTGGTGCAGGATGCGTTCGGCGGGGTGCCCGGCCAATGGGGCCAGGTTCTGGCGGGGCTTGCGGTTGCGTCAATGGCGCTGGGGGCGGTTGCTGCCATCGGCAGAAGGACATCAAGCGCCTGATGGCCTATTCCTCGATCGCGCATATGGGCTATGCGCTGATCGGCGTCGCAGTCGGCACCGCCTACGGCATTCAGGCCACGCTGATCTACATGGCGATCTACGTCACGATGAACATCGGCACCTTCGCTTTCATCCTGTCGCTGGAACGGAACGGCCGCCCGGTTTCGGACATCGCCAGCCTGAACCAGTTCGCGAAGGTGGAGCCGCTGAAAGCCCTTGCCATGCTGGTCCTTCTGTTCAGCCTGGCCGGTGTGCCGCCGATGCTGGGCTTTTTCGGCAAGTTCTACGTCCTGAAAGCGGCGGTTGATGCGGGGATGACCTGGTTGGCGCTGGTCGGCGCGGTCGCTTCGGTGATCGGGGCCTTCTATTACCTGCGCATCGTCTACTTCATGTATTTCGGTGCCGATCAGGAACCTGCGGAAAGCCGGATGGCCCCGGTCCAATGGGTGATGCTGATGGCCGTCGCCGTGATCATGGTGCTGGGTGTCATCAACCTCTTCGGGATCGAAGCCCCCGCCAAAATCGCGGCCGACGCGCTTGTCCTCTGACGCAGCTGCCGGGGCAAGCCGCATTGCCCTGGCCGAGATTGACAGCACCAACGCCGAAGGCTTCCGCCGCGCGCCGGGGCTGACCGGCCCGACCTGGAT
>JAAUPC010000061.1 GCA_012036325.1 Paracoccaceae bacterium | reverse complement strand
GTGAGCCCGAGCAGATCGCGCAGCACGCCGTTGCGCTCACGACGCATCCGCTCTTCTTGAGGAGCCGCGCGCATGGCGGCGAAATCGGCCAGAAGGGCCGGAAGATCGGCCAGCAGCGCCTGACGCAATGGTGTTGTGTCCACCTCTTGCGCTGTGGCGTCCAGAATGCCGCGAAAGGTCAGAAGGTCGGCGGATGTGGGCGGATGCAGCGTGACGCCCGTCGCGCGGGCGGCATCCTCAACCTGGGCAAGGGCCGCAAAGGCCGCCGTCAGGTTGGCCGCGTTCAGCCGGAAGGCGCTGGCTTCCTGCGCGTCTTCGGCGGCAATCTTCAGCGTCAGGCTGACGTTGCCCCGGGTTACCGCCTTCTGAACCTCGGCCCGGACGGCAAGCTCCAACCCGTCAATCCAGTCCGGCAGACGCAGGCGCAGGTCGAACCCCTTGCCGTTCACGGCCCGCAAATCCCAGGTCCAGGCATGGCCCGCCCCCGCGCCGCGCCGTGCGGCAAAGCCAGTCATCGAGATCATCTGAACCCTTTCCCTGCAACGCCCAAGTCACCTATGGGTCACCCCCCGGCGGACGCGTCATTTACCATTTGATTAGATTTTCGCCCGAATCCTTACGATCGGGGGTAATGTTTCTTCATGGCGTGACAGGAATGGCGCTGCAAGGGCTGGCCCAGACAGCCGCGATATTGGAGGCGACAATGGAACTAAGACTGACCGACCTGGTTCGCCTTCTGCCGCGCCGCGCGCCAGCGGAAATTTTTGTTGGGCCGTCGCAAGTCCGCGCCTATTGGGAGGGCCTGCGCCGCGACGGTGGCTTGCCGGACCGTGCTCAGCTTGACCCGCGTGGCCTTGGCGGCGTCCTTGACCGTGTGTTTCTGGCCGAACCGATTGGCAAGGGCCTGGTGCAGGTGCGCATAGCTGGCTCTGCCTTGGCCGAGGCTGCAGGGATGGACCTGCGCGGGCTGCCGCTCTCATGTCTTTTTGCCGCCGAGTCGCGGGATCTTCTGGCTGAAGCTTTGGAGCCCGTCGCAAAGGGCGAGAAACTGACGGAACTCTATCTTGGTGCCAACCGGGGCGGGCCGGGGGCTGTGGGACGGCTGTTGCTGCTGCCTTTGACCGACGGTCGCGACCGGACGCTGGTGCTCGGTTGCTTTGGGCTGGCCGATGGGCTGATCGGCCCGCGCCTGAAACTGACGATCCTGCGCCGCACGGAAGAGCGGGTGACCCCGGAAGCCGCCCCCGCACCTGCAGCGGTGATCGCAGCACCCGCGCGCCGCACGCCCTATCTGACGCTGGTCCGCAGCTGAACGGGCTGCAATCATTGAAAAAGGGCGGCCCGGATGCCCCGCGCCGCCCGTTTCAGTTTAGTTGAACCGGTTCTTAGAAGGCCACCCGCCGCGCCTCTTCACGCTGGCTTGACAGCTCTTCCGCGACAAGGAACGCCAGTTCCAGCGACTGGCTGGCATTCAGGCGCGGGTCGCAAGCGGTGTGGTAGCGGTCGGCAAGGTTTTCGTCGGACACCGCCCGCAGACCGCCGGTGCATTCCGTCACGTCCTGGCCCGTCATCTCGAAATGCACGCCGCCGGGGACGGTGCCTTCGGCCTTGTGGATCGCGAAGAACTCCCGCACTTCGCACAGGACAGAATCGAACGGCCGGGTCTTGTAACCCGAGGGCGACTTGATCGTGTTGCCATGCATCGGGTCGCAGGACCAGACAACGCTGGCGCCTTCCGACTGAACGGTCTTGATCAGGCGCGGCAGGTGTTCCCCAACCTTGCCTGCGCCAAAGCGGGCGATCAGTGTCAGACGGCCGGGCTCATTTTCCGGGTTCAGCTTGGCCATCAGGACTTTCAGGTCTTCGGCCGTGGTGGTCGGCCCGCATTTCAGGCCAATCGGGTTTAGGACCCCCCGCGCGAATTCGACATGCGCGCCATCGGGCTGGCGGGTGCGGTCGCCGATCCAGATCATATGGCCCGACCCGGCGACGTTTTGCCCGGTGATGCTGTCCACGCGGGCAAGCGCCTCTTCATACTCCAGAAGCAGCGCTTCGTGGCTGGTGTAGAAGTCGACGCGCGAAAGTTCGTTCGCGGTGTCGCTGTTCACGCCCGCAGCATTCATGAAGTCAAGCGCGTCCGAAATCCGGTTGGCCATCTCGCGGTAGCGTTCGGCCTTGTCATGTTCGGCAAAGCCAAGGGTCCAGCTGTGGACGCGGTGGATGTCGGCAAAACCGCCGGTCGAGAACGCCCGCAACAAGTTGAGGCTGGCTGCAGCCTGGGTATAGGCCTGCAGCATCCGCGCCGGATCAGGCGTGCGCGCTTCGACCGTCGCCTCGAAGCCATTGATGATGTCACCCTTGTAGGAAGCCAGCTCGACCCCGTTGATCACTTCAGTCGGCGCAGAACGCGGCTTGGCGAACTGGCCTGCCATCCGACCGACCTTGATCACCGGCACCTTGGCGGCATAGGTCAGCACGACCGCCATCTGCAGCATCACGCGGAAGGTGTCGCGGATGTTGTCGGCGCTGAATTCAGCAAAGCTTTCGGCGCAGTCGCCGCCTTGCAACAAGAAAGCCTTGCCCTCGGCCGCCAGGGCCAACTGCTTCTTCAGCCGCCGCGCTTCACCGGCAAAAACCAGAGGAGGGTATTTGGCAAGCTGCGCCTCAACCACCGACAGGGCCGCGGCGTCGGGATAATCCGGCATCTGCACCCGCGGTTTCGCGCGCCATGCTGCTTTCGTCCATCCCTTGGTCATCGCCATTCTCCGAAGCCTGCGCCTGCAATGAGGCAGATCGGCCAGCGGTATAGCCCCCCGTTTCCGCCTTGCAAAGGGCGATTGGGCAAAAACCGCATGGTTCGGCCCTTGCGGCGCAGCAGAATTTCAGGTTCGGTGGCATGCAAACGACATATACAGGTCGCAGACATGACCCTCTCGCCCCGCAAGGCCACGCAAACCGTCAAGGCCGACGAACCGCGCCGCTTTGTTTTCGTGCTTCTCGACAAGTTCACGATGATCAGCTTTGCCGGGGCGATCGAGCCCTTGCGCATCGCCAACCGCGTGTCCGGGGAGGCGCTGTATTCTTGGGTTCTCTGTGGCGAGGGGAGCGAAAAGTCCTGCTCCAACGGGGCCACTTTCCGGCTGGAGCTGGGGCTGGAAGAGATGGACCGCGAAGATACGATCCTGGTCTGCGGCGGCCTTGATATCCAGCGCACCACCACCAAGGGCGTGGTCAGCTGGCTGCGGCGCGAGGCGCGGCGCGGAGTCACCATCGGTGGCATCTGCACCGGTGGGCATGCGCTGGCCAAGGCGGGGCTACTGGATGGCAAGAAGGCCACGATCCACTGGGAAAACCAGGACGGCTTTGCCGAGGAGTTTGACGAGGTGCGGCTGACAAAGTCGGTCTTCGTGATGGACGGCAACCGCTGGACCACGGCGGGGGGGATCTCCTCCATCGACCTGATGCTCAAGATCATCGCCGGGGACCATGGCGAGGATCTGGCCAACACCGTTGCTGATCAGATGATCTATTCCACCATCCGCACCGACCAGGACACGCAGCGCCTGTCGATCCCCACCCGCATTGGGGTGCGGCATCCAAAGCTGTCCCAGGTCATCCAGATGATGGAGGGCAACATCGAAGACCCGATGTCGCCCGCGGACCTCGCTGAAGAAGTGGGCATGTCAACGCGCCAGCTGGAACGCCTCTTCCGGCGCTATCTGAACCGCAGTCCCAAGCGGTACTACATGGAACTACGGCTGCAAAAGGCGCGGAACTTGCTGATGCAGACCGATATGAGCGTGATCAACGTGGCGCTGGCTTGCGGCTTTGCCAGCCCCTCGCATTTCTCGAAATGCTACCGCAGCCATTACAACACCACCCCCTACCGCGAGCGTGGCACCCAAGGGATGCCGGGGGTGGTTCCAGTGCGGTTGTCGATCTGATTGTCCACGCGTGGACACCCGTACCAGCGCAATCATTTCAAGGGCTTGCGACCTGACGTTAAGGGTCTGGCAAGGATTATGGGGCCATCCGGTAGGCCGCGCCATTGGCCACTGACAAAAACCAGATCGACCCATCCGGCGCTTCGACAACATCGCGCACGCGGCCGGTTTCGGGGGTGGCCAGGCGTTCCTCGGCATAGCCTGTGTCTGCGCCAGTGTCAGGGTCAAGCCGCCCCAGGAAGTCGCTGTTGAGCGAGCCGAAGAGGATATCGCCCCGCCATTCCGGAACCAAAGCGCCGGAATAGACCAGAAGGCCCGATGGCGCGATGGAGGGGTCCCAGTAGTGCAAGGGCTGTTCCATCCCGTCAGCCGCAGTCCCCACGCCGATGGGGGCATCGTTGTAATTGACGCCGTAGCTGATGACCGGCCAGCCGTAGTTCAGGCCAACCTCGGGCGCGTTCAGTTCATCCCCGCCTTGCGCGCCGTGTTCGACGACCAGAAGGCGGCCCTCAAGGTCAAGCGTCGCTCCTTGCGGGTTGCGGTGGCCAAGGCTGAACAGGCCCGGGAGTGCGCCATCAAGCACGGTGGCAGGGCTGCCGTCGCGGGTGAGGTGGATGATCTTCCCTTCAGCCACCGCCATATCCTGCGCCTGCAGCCCATCGGGCCCCGTGCCACGATCACCGAGGGTCAGGAAGATCGTGCCATCCGCAGCTTCCACCATCGCGCGCCAAAATGGCGACCGCCGGACGATCCCGGGGGCATTTCGAACAGCTGGGTGAAGCCTTCAAGCGTGCTGCCATCAGCAGAGAGGGTGCCCTTGCCAATGGCCGTGCCTGACCCGCCGGCTTGCGGCTTGGAATAGGTCAGCCAGACCTCACGCGTGGTGGCGAAATCTTGCGGGATGAGCACGTCCAGAAGACCGCCCTGCCCGTCCACTTCAAGCTCTGGCAGGCCGGTCACCAGCTGCGGTGCAGCAAGGGGACCAGTGAAGTGTTTCAGCTGGCCATCGCGTTCGGTGACCAGAAACGCCCCCTGTGGCAGAAAGCCGATGGCCCAGGGTTCGACCAGACCTTCCGCCACGGGCGTGATCTGCAGGGTCCCGACCGAGGTCTCGACAACACCAGACGCCCCGGCCATGCCAGCCCCGATCATCAGCGCCCAAAAGCCCGTTCCAAGCTGCAGTCCAAACTTGCGCATGTCACCCTCCATCATCCTGCAATCAAAGATAGGCGTGACTGCGCAAAGCTGCCAGTCACGACCCCTCACACCGGCGTAATCCGGGGTCTGGATGCGGCATTTTTCTTCCGTCAAAGCGCTTTTCTTTTTGAATGTGTGCCTCTAGGGTCGCGTGCAGGATTGCGATCCAATTAGGGAGACAAAAATGAAAAAACTGCTTCTCGCGACTGCGGCTGTGACGGCCCTGGCAGGCGCGGCTTCGGCTGAAGACGTCAAACTGGGCATCTTCATCGGCTTCACCGGGCCGATTGAATCGCTGACCGGCCACATGGCGGCAGCGGCTGACCTGGCGATGAAAGAGGCCACGGATTCGGGCAAGTTCATGGGCGGATCAACCGTCGTGGGCGTGCGCGCGGACAGCACCTGCGCTATCGACACCGCAGCGGGCACGGCGGCTGCCGAACGCCTGATCACGGCCGAAGGCATCAAGGGGATGATCGGCGGCGACTGTTCGGGCATCACCGGGGCTGTGCTGCAGAACGTGGCGCGTCCGAACGGGATGGTCATGATCTCGCCTTCGGCGACATCGCCGGCGCTGACCTCGGCTGAGGATGACGGCCTGTTCTTCCGCACCGCACCTTCGGATGCGCGCGAAGGTGAAGTGATGGCCGACATCCTGATGGAAAAGGGCGTGAAGTCGATCGCGCTGACCTATACCAACAACGACTATGGCAAGGGTCTGGCCGAAGCGATTGCCTCGGCCTTCACCGCCAAGGGTGGCACGATCACGATCAACGCGGCACATGAAGACGGCAAGGCCGACTATTCGGCCGAAGTCGCGGCGCTCGCCTCGGCCGGTGGGGATCTTCTGGTCGTCGCGGGCTATCTGGACCAGGGCGGCAAGGGCATCATTCAAGCCTCGCTCGACTCTGGCGCGTTCAGCCAGTTCGGTCTGCCGGGCGGCATGGTGGGCGACAGCCTGCCCGTCGCCATTGGCCCGGCCCTTGATGGGTCCTATGGCCAGGTTGCGCAGTCGGACTCGGCCGGTGCCGCGATCCTGACCGAAATGGGCAAGACCGCTGCCGTTCCGTTCGACGCCACCTCGCCCTACACGATGGAATCGTACGATGCCGCTGCCCTGATCATGCTGGCAATGCAGGCGGCAAACTCGACCGATCCGAAAGTCTACAAGGACAAGGTTCTGGAAATCGCGAACGGCCCTGCTGACGGGTCGGGCGTGAAGATCCTGCCGGGTGAAATCGGCAAGGCGCTGGAGCTGATCGCTGCTGGCACCGCCATCGACTATGACGGCGCTTCGGGCGTTACGCTGATCGGACCGGGCGAAAGCGCTGGCCGCTACAAGCAGTTCGAGGTCAAGGGCGGCGTCTACGAAACCGTCACCTATCGTTGATCAGGGTTTCCGGTTGACAGACCGCAACGGCCCGGGCATCCCCCGGGCCGTTGCACAAGTACCTGCCCGACCCATGTGGCACAGAGGCGGGACTTCTGGGGGAAATGGATGATCGTTGTCGAAGACCTTCACCGGCATTTCGGGGGCTTTCGCGCCGTTGACGGGGCGTCGCTGACCATCAAGACCGGGTCGATCACCGGGCTGATCGGGCCGAACGGGGCGGGGAAAACCACGTTGTTCAACGTGATCGCCGGGCGCTTACCGCCCACTTCTGGCCGCGTTTTGATGGATGGCGAGGATATCACTGGTCTGCCGCCGCATGTGCTGTTTCACAAGGGCCTCTTGCGCACCTTCCAGATCGCGCATGAATTCGGGTCGATGACGGTGCGGGAAAACCTGATGATGGTGCCGGCCAACCAGTCGGGTGAGACGCTGTGGAACACCTGGTTCAACCGCGGGAAAGTGGCCGAGGAAGAGGCTCGCATTCGCCAGAAGGCCGATGAGGTGCTGGAGTTTCTGACGATCAGCCATCTGGCGGACCAGAAAGCCGCAAACATCTCGGGCGGGCAGAAGAAACTGCTGGAGCTGGGTCGGACGATGATGGTCGATGCCAAGATCGTCTTTCTGGATGAGGTGGGCGCAGGCGTGAACCGCACGCTCTTGAACACCATCGGCGATGCCATTGTCCGGCTGAACAAGGAACGCGGATACACGTTCTGCGTCATCGAACATGACATGGATTTCATCGCGCGGCTGTGTGACCCGGTGATCGTGATGGCCGAAGGGCATGTGCTGGCCGAAGGCACGGTCGCCGAAGTGAAGGCGGATGAGCGTGTGATCGAGGCCTATCTGGGCACGGGCCTGAAGAACAAGATGAAGGAGGGGACGGCGTGACCCCTGCCTTGGCGGAAAACCTTACCCGGGCCAAGGGAATGCCTTGCGGCTTGCGTCCAATCCGGACACCTGCGTTGCGGTCTCTGCAACGCCTTAACCGGAGAAAACCGATGCCGTCCATGTCCCGCCGCATCACCTTTCGGCTTCTGCCCCTTGCCCTGCTGAGCTGCGCCCTTTTGCCCACCACATTGCAGGCGGAAACCTGCACTGCGGCATTGCCGGGCCTGCGGCTGTGCGATGTCTGGGGTTGGACGCGGGGGACCGTTGCCGATGGGGTCGTCACCTTGACCCATGCCACCGGGATCACCGCGACCATCCGACTGGAAACCGGCCTGGATGCCGAGGGGGAACTGTGGGCCAACTGGGAACAGGGTCAGGCCCCCATGCGCTCACGCGGTCCGGTGCTGCACACCTGGTTTTCCAAGATTGACGGCCGGTTTGCTGCCGGCTCCGTCTGGCGGCCCCGGTATGAGAACCAGCTGATCGTGGCGATGACTGGCTATGTCGGCGAAGGCGTGGCGCTGGATGTCACCACCAGGACCACGGCCGCGGATTTTGACCAAACCCACCGCACGGCGCATGAGGAGCTGTGCGCCGCGATAAGACTGGACCTGCCGGCATGAGCGAACCCTTCCTGATCGGCGAGGCGATGACCGGCGGTTACGGCGCGGTCGACATCCTGCACGCCTGCACCATTGCCGTGGAACCCGGCGAGATTGCCGTGATCGTCGGCCCGAATGGCGCTGGCAAATCCACCGCGATGAAGGCGGTCTTCGGCATGCTGAAGCTGCGCGGCGGCAAGGTGCGGCTGGCGGGTGAGGATATCACCGGCCTGACGCCGCAGGCCCGGGTGGCCAAGGGCATGGCTTTCGTGCCGCAGACCCAGAACATCTTCACCTCGATGACGGTGGAGGAAAACCTTGAGATGGGCGCGTTCCTGCGCCGTGACGACATCAAGGGCACGCTGGAGCAGGTCTATCACCTGTTCCCGATCCTGAAGACCAAGCGCTATCAGGCGGCGGGGGAACTGTCCGGCGGCCAGCGCCAGCAGGTTGCCGTGGGCCGCGCGCTGATGACGCAGCCAAAGGTCCTGATGCTGGACGAACCGACGGCCGGTGTGTCGCCCATCGTGATGGACGAACTATTCGACCGCATCATCGAGGTCGCGCGCACCGGCATTTCCATCCTGATGGTGGAACAGAACGCCCGCCAGGCGCTTGAGATTGCCGACAAAGGCTATGTCCTTGTCCAAGGGGCCAACCGCTTCACCGACACCGGCAAGGCCCTGATGGCCGACCCGGAAGTCCGCCGCTCATTCCTGGGAGGGTGAGATGTCGCCAAGAATTTGCGCTGGCGCTGTCGTCCTTGCCCTGTTCACCCCACAGGCAAACGCTACGACGTGGGATTGCGAGATTCTGCAAGCGTGCGAAGCCGGGGCCTGCAGCTCGCTTGGCTATGAGTACAGCTATAAGCTTGATCTAAAAGGGACAAAAGCGATTCAGTCGCACGAGAACCAGTCGACTGAGTGGCAGCTGGTCGAGCGATCGCGCGACGCCCAGGTCTTTGCGCAACCGTCTAGTATGGACACTGGATACATGACGCTGCACCGGGATGGCACAATGGTAACATCGTCTATCCCCGTTGATCACGGTATTCCATACATCCTTCTCAATCTCGGATTCTGCCAGGAGCGCACTTGAGAATGGACGCTTTGAACGCCCTTGTGGCCTTTCTGAACTTCGTCTTCATCCCCGGCCTAGCTTATGGCGCGCAGCTGGCGCTGGGGGCACTCGGGGTGACGCTGATCTATGGCATCCTGCGCTTTTCCAACTTTGCCCATGGCGACACGATGGCGTTCGGCGCGATGGTCACGATCCTGATGACCTGGTGGTTCCAGTCGATGGGCATCAGCTTTGGCCCCTTACCCACCGCCCTTCTGGCCCTGCCCTTCGGGATTGCGGCCACGGCGGCTTTTGTGCTGGGCACCGACCGGGTGGTCTATCGCTTCTATCGCCGCAAGAAAGCCTCGCCCACCATTGTGGTCATTGTCTCATTGGGCGTCATGTTCGTGATGAACGGTGTCATCCGTTTCATCATCGGGGTGGATGAGCAGAACTTCAGCGATGGCGAACGCTTCTTGCTGAATCCCAACGCTTTCAAAGAGATGACAGGCCTGGCCGAACCCCTGGCAATCAAGACCACGCAAGCCGTTACAGTGGTTGCGGCAGTGGTCGTGGTGGCCGCCCTCTTCTGGTTCCTGCAGAAGACGCGAACCGGCAAGTCGATGCGGGCGTTTTCGGATAATGAGGATCTGGCGCTGTTGTCCGGCATCAACCCGGACCGCGTTGTGGCGGTGACCTGGATCATCGCCGCCGGGATCGCCACGATTGCGGGCACGCTTTACGGCCTTGATAAATCGTTCAAGCCCTTCACCTATTTCCAGCTCTTGCTGCCGATCTTTGCTGCGGCCATCGTGGGTGGGCTTGGATCGCCACTGGGGGCCATCGCGGGCGGTTTCGTCATCGCGTTTTCCGAGGTGATGGTGACCAATGCCTGGAAAAGGTGGTGAACTACCTTCTGCCGGAACAGTTGGAGGTGAACGCGCTGATGCAGCTTCTGTCCACCGACTATAAATTTGCGGTCAGCTTCACGATCCTGATCATCGTGCTTCTGTTCATGCCGACCGGCCTCTTCAAGGGGAAATCGCTGTGAACACGCGCAATCTGATCCTCTTCGGGCTGGTGGCCTGCCTGTATCTCGCGACCGGGTTTCTGCAAAGCTGGAACCTGTCCCTGTCGATCCTGAACGCGGCCCTCTTGGCCACGATCGCGGCCTTGGGCGTCAACATGCAGTGGGGATATGCGGGCCTCTTTTCCGTGGGCACCATGGGCTTTACCGCGCTGGGGGGGCTGGCCGTTGTGCTGATCTCCTCACGCCCCAACGCGGAAAACTGGCAGGCCGGGGGGCCCGGTATCCTATTGGCGCTGGTGCTTGGCGCGCTGGCCGGAATGGCGGCGGTCTTTGCCTGGCGCAGGCTGGCACCGGGGCGGATGCGTGCGTTGATCGTGGCGGCGATCCTGATCGGCGGGTTCTTCATGTTCCGTGCGGTCTTTGACCCCAATGTCATTGCCGCCGAAGCGATCAACCCCGAATTCGCCGGCAACCTGGGCGGGCTTGGCCTGCCATCGCTGATTGCCTGGCCGGTCGGGGGCCTTCTGGCCGCTGCCGCCGCCTGGGGGATAGGGAAGACGGCGCTTGGCCTGCGGTCGGACTATCTGGCGATTGCGACGCTGGGGATTGCGGAAATCATCGTCTCGGTCCTGAAGAACGAAGACTGGCTGGGGCGCGGCGTCAAGAACCTGACCGACCTGCCCCGCCCCTGGCCCGTGCCCTATGAGGTGGAGTTGCAGCAAGAGCCCGGCTTTCTGGACTTTGTGGCGAACTGGGGGTTGGATCCGGTGACCGCCTCGACCATCGGGGTCAAGCTTTTGTACGCGGGCATGTTCGGCATCGTGCTGGGTCTGGTGATCTGGCTGTTTGAGCGGGCGCTGAACAGCCCCTGGGGCCGGATGATGCGGGCGATCCGCGACAATGAGGTGTCGGCGGCAGCCATGGGCAAGGACGTGACCGGACGGCATCTGCAGGTCTTCATCCTGGGGTCCGCCGTGATTGGCTTTGCCGGGGCGATGATGACGTCGATGGACGGGCAGATGACCCCGGGCACCTATAACCCCTTGCGCTTCACCTTTCTGGTCTGGGTGATGGTGATCGTGGGCGGGTCGGGCAACAACTGGGGCACGGTCCTGGGCGGTTTGCTGATCGGCTGGCTGTGGCTGGTGGTGGAAAACATCGGGCCGAACATCATGCAGTTCGCGACCATGCCCTTCCCCGACGGCGCGCTGAAGGCGCATCTTCTGGGCAGTGCCGAGCATATGCGGCTTCTCACCATGGGGGTGATCCTGCTTCTGGTGCTGCGCTTCAGCCCCCGAGGGCTGATCCCGGAAAAGTAGCGGTCATTCCGCCTCTACGGTACGGAACACCGACTTGCCTCACCCGGGCTTTCGTGCCAAGCCGTTGCAAAAGCGGGGTGTCCGAATGGCGTTTTTGCGAGTGGTGTCCTATGTCGCTGTTCTTGGACTTGGCGCGGCCTTGCCTGCGGCCATTGCATCGATGCGGCCGGAGCGGGAATGCCTCAGCACAGATGCGGAATGCTTCGAACGCATTGCGCGTGACCTCCTTTTCCCCGATGACCGGGGCGACGATTTTCCCTACTTGCATTGGGATCCCTATTACGGGATCGATCTGACAGGCCGGGTCCTTGACGCCCGCAAGCGGCTGGCTCCGGTCAGCCTTGGCTATGTGCCCGAACCACCCCCGCCGGCCACACTCGCCGACCTCGAAGCGGCAGTCGACGCGGGGGAACCTTACAAATCCCTGAAAATCCTGCGCGAACTGCGGGACGCCGAGCCAGCCCTGCGCGACGCGGCGCTGGACTATTTCGAAGCGAACTTCGACCGGATTCGCGCCCTTGAAGCGCGCGCCTTTCAGGAAATGATCCTCTGGCTTGGCGCGAACGACATCGACCGGCTGGCAAGGCTGATCGATTACACCGATGTCGAAGCAAGCAGGACCGGGGACAACTACACCCACCCGATCGAGTCGCAACGCATCCGCTCTGACCTTCTGGTGCGTGACTGCCTGGCGCAGAAAGCGGCAGGACAACAACCGGAGTGGTCCGCAGCCGAACGGCTGAAGGAGATTGAGGTCAGGGACGAAACGCTCGTCCTGTCTGCGATCCTCGATTGCGAAGGAGAGGCTGCCGGTCTGGCATTCATGCAAGCGAGGACGGCCTTCATCAATGTAAACAATACCCATCTGGTCCCAGGCCTTCTTGGGCAAGACCCGCACCAGCCACCGGCCGAGGCAGTCCGCTACGTTGTCAGAAGTGTTCTCAACCTGAGCGAGGCCCTTGCGCGCTGGCATATCAAGGCAGGCCGGTGGGGCGCAGCCCGGCAGGCCTTTGACGACTGGAACCCGACCCGGGTTGCACTTCCTCTCGCCGCGCTGGGTCCTGAAGTGTTCAGCTATTTCGACAGGCAATTCCTGTCCTGGGCCGAGTTTGTCCAACTGGCCAGTCTTGACCGCCTTTACCCGGATGGTCTGCAGCCCGCAGCCGATGAGGCTGCGCTCGCCTATGTCGCGACAGACTTCACCCCGGACTTTCATCCCAACGCGGGCTTCGGGGACCATATCGAACACGCGCTGACCCTGATCGAACGCCATTGGCCATCCGAACCGGCCCGCCGCGCCCATGAGCGCATGGCCAACCTGGCGTCCCGGGCGTCCGAACATGAACCGTTGCGGCTGAAGGTGCTGATCCGCCTTGCCGTGCTGGAAAGAACCCATGGCTGCAAGCTTCCTGAGGGCTTGCTCGCCCTCGCACAGGAGCGTGCGATGGGCACGGGATTTGGCGGCAGCGTGATGCCCTGGCTTGACCGGGCCGAGATCGCCGTGGCCGCGGCCGGGCTGATCCGCCAGCCGCCCGGGCCTGTGCCGGATGG
>JAAUPC010000060.1 GCA_012036325.1 Paracoccaceae bacterium | reverse complement strand
GGCCGAATTCGACGACGATGCTGCACAAGGCGGCTTGCCGCCGTGCGCCAGCGCGAGAACATCGGCCACAACCCCGCCCGCATGACCATTGGTCGCGCAGAAGCGGGTTTGAGCGACGCCTCGCCGCTCAGCCCTTGGTTCAGCCCCGCTCGAACATGCCTTCATCAACCCAGATTGCCGTCAGCGCCTCGACCAGATGGTCGATGTCCGCATCGGTGTGCATCGGCGTCGGCGTGATGCGCAGGCGCTCGGTTCCGCGCGCCACGGTGGGGTAGTTGATGGGCTGGACGTAGATCGCTTCCTCCGCCAACAGGCGGTCGGTCAATTGCTTGCAGAGCACCGGATCGCCGACGATCACGGGGACGATGTGGCTGGGGGCATCCATGACCGGCAGTCCTTGCCCCCGCAAGGCAGACGGCCAGAAGCACCGCATCCGCCTGCCCCGCGCCATGGCGCAAGACGCCTTCAATCCAGGCGCCGATCCCCGCCGCGACCGCTCACCGCCGTAAATGACCTCCTCAAGCCCGTGAGAATAGGCATAGCCCCCGGTCGGAAACGCCGGGGAGAGCCACTGGACCAGCGTCAGAAGGTCAGTGCGCATGGCCCATCGTGCGGCCCAGACCATAAGCGCCGCCTTCCGGGGTAAAGGGCGCACGCGCCTCAGTCACCGTGGCGCCCAGGCCGCGCAGCATGTCGGCCAGCACATGGTCCGCGCGGATCAGCAGACGGTCCGCCTCAATCTGGCAGGGGGTGTGGCGGTTGCCGATGTGCCAGGCAAGGCGCACGAGGTCACCCTTGATGATCAGCACCGCCTCCTCCGCCGCCGCAATCTCGACCAGCCGACCGTCAGATAGCTCAAACGCGTCACCCGCCAGAAGGTTCGTCGTCTCGGCCAGATCGACCATGAACCCTTCGCCCGAGGCAGTGACCAAACGCTTGCGGCGCAGAAACCGTTCGTCATAGCCAAGCACGACCCGCGCGGTGGCAAGGCGCGGCCAGTGTCCGGCGCGGTGCAGGGTTTGGGCGACGGGGGTGGTGAGCGTGGTCATCGGGCCCTCTTAGCGAAGTCTTCAGGAATCAGCGGCAGTCTTTAGCCAGAGAACATAGGAGGCCCTTCATGACCAAACCCCGTCTTGTGCTTGCGGAAGAGCTCGAGGCGATCCGCGAGGAAATCGCAATCCTGAGGCGCCGTGAACGGACCCTCGCCTCGTTGGAGCATGCCTTTCCCAAGGTGCCTGTCTTCCGCCCAGCCTGGTCCGTGCCGCGGGTCAAGCTGTTCAGCACGGCACCTGCCTGACCGGTCAATACAGGAAATAGCGCTGCGCAAGCGGCAACTCCCGCGCGGGGTCGCAGGTCAGAAGGACACCATCCGCCCGCACTTCATAGGTTTCAGGGTCCACTTCGATATGGGGGGTGGCGAAGTTCAACTTCATGTCGCGCTTGGCAAGGCCCCGGGTGCCTTCAACGGCAAGGGTTTCCTTGGCCAGCCCGTAAGTGCCCTTCACATCCGCCTCCAGCCCTGCCTTGCTGACGAATGTCACCGCGTTACGGGTCACGCTGCCGCCAAAGGCACCGAACATGGGCCGCGTGTGCACTGGCTGCGGCGTGGGGATCGAAGCGTTGGGGTCGCCCATCTGCGCGACGACAATCACACCGCCGAGCAGCACCATCTCGGGCTTGGCACCAAAGAACGCTGGCGCCCACAGGACCAGATCGGCGCGCTTGCCTTCTTCGACTGACCCGATGTGCCGCGACACCCCATGTGCAATGGCGGGGTTGATCGTGTACTTCGCCACATAGCGCTTGACGCGCAGGTTGTCGTTTTGGCCCTGCTCGCCTTCCAGCCGCCCGCGCTGGACCTTCATCTTGTGCGCGGTCTGCCAGGTACGGGTGATGACTTCGCCGACCCGGCCCATGGCCTGACTGTCAGAGGAAATGACGCTGAACGCGCCAAGGTCATGGAGGATGTCTTCCGCCGCAATCGTCTCACGCCGGATGCGGCTTTCGGCAAAGGCCACATCCTCGGGCACGCGGCGGTCAAGGTGGTGGCAGACCATCAGCATGTCGAGGTGTTCCTCGATCGTGTTGACCGTATAGGGCATCGTCGGGTTGGTCGACGACGGCAAGATGTTCTGCGAGCCCACGACCTTGATGATATCGGGCGCATGGCCGCCGCCTGCGCCTTCGGTGTGAAAGGCGTGGATCGTGCGGCCTGCGATGGCCGTCAGCGTGTTCTCGACAAACCCGCTTTCATTCAGCGTGTCGGTGTGGATCATCACCTGCACGTCCATCGCATCGGCCACGGTCAGGCAGCAGTCGATGGCGGCGGGCGTGGTGCCCCAGTCTTCGTGCAGTTTCAGGCTTGAGGCCCCGGCGCGGACCTGTTCCTCCAATGCCGCGGGAAGGGACGCGTTGCCCTTGCCCGCAAAGGCGAGGTTCATCGGAAAGGCATCCGCCGCCTGCATCATCCGCATCAGGTGCCAGGGGCCCGGCGTGCAGGTGGTGGCAAGCGTGCCATGCGCGGGGCCGGTGCCGCCGCCCAGCATGGTTGTGATCCCGGAATGAAGCGCGTCGTCAATTTGTTGCGGTGCGATGAAGTGGATATGGGCGTCCATCCCCCCCGCGGTCAGGATGCGCCCCTCACCGGCGATGATTTCCGTCCCCGGGCCGATGATGACATCGACGCCGGGCTGAGTATCCGGGTTCCCGGCCTTGCCGATCTTGGCGATGCGCCCGTCGCGCAGGCCCACGTCGGCCTTCACGATCCCGGTCCAGTCGACGATCAGCGCGTTGGTGATGACCGTATCCATCGCGCCTTCGGCCCGGGTCAGCTGGCTTTGGCCCATCCCGTCACGGATGACCTTGCCGCCGCCGAACTTGACCTCCTCGCCATAGCGCAGGGCATTGGCCCTGCCGGAACTGCGTTCGGCGATCAGGTCCCGCTCCACCTCGATGATCAGCTCGGTATCGCCAAGGCGAACCTTGTCGCCCACGGTGGGGCCATACATGTCGGCATAGGTCTTGCGGGAGATGGTGGCGGGCATGTCGTCCTCTCAGGCCTTGAAACGGTCGTCTATCGGCACAGCCAGCGCCGTCGCCAAGGCGTTGGTCTGGGCGGCCATCGCGATGACGGCCAGAAGCTCGCCGTGCTGGGCCGGGGTCATCCCCTTGGCCTTGGCAGCGGCGGTGTGGGAATGGACGCAGTAATCGCAGCCGTTGGCAGCGGAAACGGCGATGTAGATCAGTTCCTTGACCAAGGGGTCAAGCGTGCCGGGGGCCATCACGACCTGCAACCTTTCCCACGTCGCCTTAAGGGTGGCCGGATCATTGGCCAAGGCGCGCCAGAAGTTGTTGACGTAATCGGTCTGCCGCTTCACCCGGATGTCGTTGAAGGTGGCGAGGGCCTCAGCCCCCGCCTCCTCATCACTCAGCAGGCGAACAGTCGCCATTCAGACCACCGCCATCACACGGGCCGGGCCGCCGGTGCCGGTCTTGTGCTTCGGCGCGCCGATGAAGACGGTCGCCCCTGCGGCGGGCAGTTGGTCAAGATTGGCCATGTTCTCAATTCCGAAGCGGCCGCCGGGCAGCCAGCTGAAATGCACCGCGAAATCGGCGGAGTTGCCGGGGTCAAGCGACAGGGTGTCCACGCCGATGGAGGCCACGTTCAGCCCGGCCAGCATGTCCGTCGCGGCTTTGGAGAAGCCGGGGAAGGCCAGCTTGCCGTCAGCGGTGTTGCGGAATTCGGGCGACGCAACCTTGGCCGACCAGCCAGAGTTCATGGCCACGCAGGACCCTGCCGGGATCTCGCCATTGGCGGACACCCAGGCCTCGATATCGGCGGGCTCTACCATCGCATTGGGGTCTTCTGCAGCCTTGGCGGTCAGGTCGATGACGCAAAGGGGGCAGACCAGCTGCTCGGGTGCCAGATCGGCGACCGAGGTGCCGTCGGCGGTAAAGTGCAAGGGGGCGTCGATATGCGTGCCGGTGTGTTCGAAGATCGTCAGCTTCCACAGCTGATAGCCGTTGCCTTCGAACTTCACCGCCGGTTCATAAAGGATCCCCGGATTGCCGTCGAAGGTCGGGAAAGCGCCGTCATAGGCGTGGGTCAGGTCAACCACCTTGCCCGCAGCCTGGGCCAGCGCGGGTTTCGCGGTGGCAAGGCCGCTGGCCACGACCGCAGCCGTGGTGGCCGCAGCACCGGTAAAAGCGTACGGCGCGACAGCATATCGGACTTGATGTTTTCGATCAGGCAGGCGTCACACATTGGTCAATCTCCCCTGTTGATGGTGCGGACAGCGTCCGCCCGCCTTACCCTTGCGTCAAGCGTCATCCCAAGTGTCCCATCACCTTTTGGTTGAAGCCGTAAACCACGCGGGCGCCGGACAGGGGCACGAGGCGCACTTCTCGGGTCTGGCCCGGCTCAAACCGCACGGCGGTGCCGGCCGCGATGTCCAACCGCTTGCCATGGGCGGCGGCGCGGTCAAAGGACAGGCCGGGGTTGGTTTCAGCGAATGGTAATGGCTGCCGACCTGTACCGGGCGGTCGCCGGTGTTGGCGACCATCAGGACGGTGACCTCGGCCCCTTCGTTCAGCATCAGCGTGCCAGCGGCAGGGAAAATCTCGCCCGGGATCATCCTGCCACCGCCAGCGCAAAGCCTGCGGCCGCGGCCCCGGCCCCCAGGCCACGCAGTGCGACCATCGGGATCAAGCGCTCGAGGGCGATACCCGCCAGATGCAGCAGCATCGTCGCCCCGGCAAAGCCAACCGCGTAGAACGCAAGGCCAGAGGTCGGCCCTTCGGCCCCATGCGCCCAGCCGTGGGCCGTGCCGAACACCGCCACCATGGCGACCAGCGCCACTCACCGGCAGCCGCACCGCCAGCGCCACCAGCACGCCAAGGATGACGATCGAGGCGAGGATCATCGGCTCCACCGCCGGGAAGCCGACGCCCGCCTGCGCCAAGCACCCCGCCGCCCAGCATGGCAGCGACAACGTCAAGGGCAGCAGCCACAGCGCCCGGCCCGCAAGCTGCGCTGCCAGAAGACCCACCGCCAGCATCGCCAACACATGGTCCGCCCCGCCCACCGGGTGCAGCGCCCCGGCCAAAACCGTGCCGGTGTCATGCAGACCATGGGCCAGTGCGGGCGCGGGAAGGGCGATCAGGGCGGCGGTGAAAAAGCGTTTCATGGCAACACCTCAGCGGATGGGGTGGTGAACGGTGACAAGTTTGGTGCCGTCGGGAAACGTCGCCTCGACCTGCACCGAATGGATCATGGACGGGATGCCATCCATGCACTGATCGGCGGTGATGACATGGGCCCCCGCCTCCATCAGGTCAGCAACCGTCCGGCCATCGCGCGCACCTTCCACGACGAAATCGGTAATCAACGCAATGGCTTCGGGGTGGTTCAGCTTTACCCCACGCGCCAGCCGACCACGGGCAACCATGGCAGCGAGGCTAACCAGAAGCTTGTCTTTCTCACGCGGGGTCAGGTTCATGCCATTCTCGAAATCATGGGGGCCTCAGATCTGCCAGACGCGCGGCAGGGGGCGGCCCTGGCGCAGGATGTGAAGGATGCGGATGATCTGGCGGCGCAGGGGCCAGCCATCTGCCGCCAGAAGGCGAAGCACCGTGCGGCCGGCAAAGGCGCTGGCGGCCCCGGTCACGCCGGGCTCATTCAGCGCGGCGCGCAGGGGGTCAAGCGGGGCCTCGCCGGTCATCACGATGCTGGCGAAGGCGCGCGCGCCTTGCAGCGTGGCGCTGCCCGCAAGGGCCGAAGCGTCAAGGGCAAGGGGGTCGATCCAGAAGGGCTGGCCGTCGATACGGATCTCGCGCCGGTCACGAAACCGGACCTCGGCCACGGTTTCGCCCATGGCGGCACGGCCAAGGACGACCGCCTCCAGCGCCAGACAGCCCGCACCCGGGGCGAGGTCGATCACCGTGCGCCGGTCAAGGGCAGCGCGGTCAAACAGGATGGTTTCCTGCGGCAGCCAGTCCAGCCAGCCGCCCGGCCCCACGGTCAGGCGCACATCCATGCGGGCGGGCAGTCCGGTGGCCTTGTAGGCGCGCTCTGCCGTCTGGGTCGTCGCAACCGCGCGCCCCGACATCTCAAGCCCAAAGCGCAGATGATCACCCGAGGTCAGCCCGCCCGAGGTGTTCAGAAACACCACCTCGCGGCCATGGGGACCTTCCGGCAGGATCGCCTTGGCCGAGCCTTCGGTGCGCAGCCGCACCAGACGATCCGCGTCAAGCGTCACCAGGGCCTCACCCTTGGCGCGCTGCATCGTCTGGATCGGTTGGAATGCGGTCATGTCGTCCCCCGGGGGCAACTGTCGGCGCGGTTGGCGGGGGATGACAACGATGCCTCAAGACTGGCCGATCAGCGGGGGAATGGATGGTCCATTGGCGCGCAGTTTAAGGGCAAACCGCCCAAGAAAGCGGCGTTGCGTGAATCAGCCGGTGATCAGCGCCCGTACCCGTGCCACGCCTTCCGCCACCAGCCCGGCATCGCCCCGCGCCTCGACGTTCAGCCTAAGGAGCGGTTCGGTATTCGACGCCCGCAGGTTCAGCCGCCAATCGCCAAAGTCGAGCGCGAGGCCATCGGTCCAGTCCTCCGCCCGGGCCTTTGGCCCGAGGGCCGCCCGCACCCGCGCCACCATCGCGGCGGTGTCGGGGACGGTAAAGTTGATCTCACCCGATGAAGGAAAGTCGCGCCGCAAGGACGTGGCAAGTTCGGCAAGGCTGCGCCCGCTGCGGGTGATCAGGCCAGCGACCATAAGCCAGGGGATCATGCCGCTGTCGCAGGCCATGAAATCGCGAAAGTAGTGGTGGGCGGAAAGCTCTCCGCCGTAAACCGCGCCCGTGTCGCGCATCGCGGCCTTGAGGAAGACATGACCGGTCGGCGCCAAGACCGACCGCCCGCCACCCCTGCGCACCGCATCCTCGACCGCCCAGATCACCCGGGGGTCATGCACGATCTCAGCCCCCGGATGCAGCGCGAGTTGCGCCCGGGCCAGAAGGGCCACGACATGTTCCCCATCCAGAAACCCGCCCTGCCCGTCGAACAGGAAACAGCGGTCGAAATCACCATCGAAGGCCACGCCCATATCGGCCCTGGCCTCCTGAACAGCAGCTTCGGTTGCCGGGCGGTTTTCCGGCAACAAGGGGTTCGGGATGCCGTTCGGAAAGCGGCCATCAGGGTCATGATGCATGCGCACAAGGTCAAGGATTGCGCCGTGGGCGGCCAACCCTTCGGCAAGCGCATCCAGCGTTGGCCCCGCAGCACCATTGCCGGAATTCACCATAACCCGGAGCGGCCCGACCGGCCCGACCAGGGCTGCCACATGCGCCACATAGGCCGCGCGCGTGATGCTGGCCTCTTCGCGGCTGCCGCTAGGCAAGCGGTCAGGGTCGGTGGCGGAAAGCGCTTTTACACGGGCAAAGGCCGCATCGTCCAAGGGCACCGCCCCCGCGCCGACGAGCTTCATCCCGTTGTAATCCTTGGGGTTATGTGAGGCGGTGATCATGATCCCGCCCCCCGCCCCCAGATGGGCGGTGGCGAAATACATCTCCTCGGTCCCGGCAAGCCCAAGGTCCAGGACCCGCACGCCTTGGGCCATCAGGCCCTTTGCGACGGCCTCAGCCAAGGCAGGAGAGCATTCGCGACAGTCGCGCGCCAGCACCACGGCATCCGCCCCGGTCACGCGAGCGAAAGCGCCGGCAATGCGGTGGGCGATGGCCTCATCCAGGTCAATCCCCAGACGGCCACGGATGTCATAGCGCTTGAACGGGCTCATAGGCCCAAGGGATCACCCCCGCGCGCCGTAGTAAAGGCCCACGACATGCTCGGCCTCGGCAAAGAACAGCCAGCGCGCAGCAAGCGTCCCCGCAAGGTGAAGGACAGCGGCCAGCGCCACCCCAGGCCAGCCTAACGGCAGCAAAAGCGCGAATGCTGGCAGGACCGAGGCCAGCACCAGTGCAATCCAGCGTAGTTTCTGGGCATGCTTGCGACCGACGACATGGATCATCTCGCGCAAAAGGTAGTTCCCGGCGGTATGGGCCGGCTCAAAAACCCAAGGGGTCCCGATCCGGTCAAGGCCAGTGGCCGTGCCCATGGTCTGCCCCGCGCGGGCAAAGGCGCGGTCTCCCACCCGCCACAAGGCCAGAAGCACCCCACCCGCCGCGACCAGCGCCAAGGGGGCCAGCGCCGAACCCGCCAGAAGCGCCCCGCCTGCAAGGGCAAAGGTCAGGAACATCACCGGAGTCAGCCAATGGTGCCAGCGCGGGACGGCCTTGATCTGGGCATAGATCATGCCGGTGGTGAAGACCGTGCCCAGCGCCAGTGCCGCCCCCACCCAGCCGAAGGCACGCGGCAACCCAAGGCCCAGCCAGTCCGACAGCGCAACTGGAGCAAGGAGGAGAAGCGTGCCGACCGAGGCCCAGGCCTCGCGGGAAAGCCAGCTGGTGCGCCATTGGCTGAAGGCCTTGAGCCCGTTCTTGGGGTTCCCAAGGTGGAAGGTCGCAGCCAGCAATCCCGCGACGGCCAGCCCATAGGCCAGCCCCCACAGGAAAAACGCCGTCCAGCCGGACGGGACCAGGACCCCTGCGCCAAGAAAAGCCAGTAAGCCGAAGCCAAGGCCGGAAAGCGTGGAAAAGAGAATGACGGAAGGTGCGGGGTTCATCCGGGCAGTTTCCCGAGCATCTTGTCCAGCCACCCGGCAACGCCCGTGGCCTTGATGTCGAGGAGAGGTGCCAACAGGCTCGCCTCCCCCGGCCCCTTCTTGCGCGGGGGCAGGTATTTGTTCGTGGGCTTCGTCCCCATGTCGGGCATCAGGTCATAGCCGCCACGCTCGGCCACCAGACGCGAGACCTTGCTGTCAGGATCGGAGAAATCCCCGAAATGACGGGCGTTCGTCGGGCAGGTCCTTACGCAAGCGGGCTCTCGGTCCGTTTCGGGCAGGCTTTCGTTGTAGATCCGATCTACGCAGAGGGTGCATTTCTTCATCACCCCCTGTTCGGCATCCAGTTCGCGCGCGCCATAGGGGCAGGCCCAGGCGCAAAGGCCGCAGCCGATGCAGGTGTCGGGGTTTACCAGCACGATCCCGTCTTCGGTTCGTTTGTAGCTGGCCCCTGTGGGGCAGACGGTGACGCAAGGCGCATCTTCGCAATGGAGGCAGGACCGTGGGAAGTTCACGATCTGCGGCGGGGTGTCGGGAACCGCGACCTGATAGGAATGGACGCGGTTCAGAAAGGTGCCTGAGGGGTCTGCGCCGTAGGGGTCCTGATCGGAAAGGCCGCCACCCTGGTCATTCCAGCCCTTGCAGGCCGTCACGCAAGCCTGACAACCAACGCAGGTGTCAAGATCGATCACCAGGCCCAGTTTCCTGTCGGTCGCTTCTGGCAGCGCGGTCATCGTTGCTCCTTTGCCGGGCGCACGAATTTTCTGCGAAAATTCCCTGCCCAATTCTTCGCAGAAGAATTGTGCCGGCCGCCACCAAAGCGCGGCGGATCGGGAAGTTTCTCGAACTTTGGCTCTGCCGTACCCCTTGGGTGGTCTACCGCCGCCACGCGCTCGACGCGCACCCGCTGGTCAAACCACGCAGCCTGACCGGTCACCGGGTCCGAGTTCGAAAGCCGCCTACCATCCCGGTCCGGCAAGAGTTCCGAGATCAGGTGGTTCAAAAGAAACCCCGTCGTCGCCTCGGGCGCATCGGCGTCAAGGCCCCAGGCCCCCTTCCGCTTGCCGATCGCGTTCCAGGTCCAGACCGTGTTCTCGTTCAGGGCGGCCATATGGGCGACCGGCACGGTGATCACGCCAGCGCGGCTGGAGACTCGCGCCCAGTCGCCGTCCATGAACCCCTGCCCCTTCCAGATCTTTGTCGGCAGAAACAGCGCGTTCCGCCCCCGGATCTGCCGCAGCCAGGCGTTCTGGCTGCCCCAGGAGTGGTACATATCCATCGGCCGCTGGGTCAGGGCATGGACGGTATAGCCAAAGGCCGCATCTTCGTCCCCAAAGGGGGAGTACCAGATCGGAAGGGGGTGCATGGCCTGTTTCAGCCGCGCGCGCAGGTGATCGGGGGGCTGGCGGGGGCCGAAGCCTTCAGCCGCCAGCTGGAAGCGGCGCATCGGTTCGGACCAGATGTTGAAGAGGTAGGGTTGCGGGGTCTCGTAGAGGCCCAGCTTCACCGCCCAGTCCTGATAGGCGGCGTTCCAGGGCTTCATGAACGCTGCCTCTTCCGGCACATGCGCCTGATGGAAGGCGCCGTTCTCGATGTAGCGCTTCATCTGGTCAGGGTTCGGCGCACCTCGGCCCGTTTCGCTGCCATCGCCCCGAAAGCCCATCAACGGCCCCACACCGGGGCGGCGCTGGTGGTTCACGATATAGTCGGCGTAGTCCTTGAACTTCGGGCTGCCATCTTCGGCCACCATGCCGGGCAGGCCGAGCCGTGTGCCAAGGTCGAGGAGCACCGACTGGAAACATCGCACGCCATGCGAGCCGGGGCGGTCAGGTTCCACCACCGGCCAACGGATCGCATCGCCTGCAGCATCGGGTTCGCTGATGGGGCGGTCGAGCAGGCTGATGCAGTCGTGGCGTTCCAGATAGGTCGTGTCGGGCAGGATCAGGTCGGCATAGGCCACCATCTCGCTGGCATAGGCGTCGGAATAGATGATCCGGGGGATCAGGTATTCACCGTCCGGCCCGGTCTCGGTCAGCATCTCCATCACACGGGCGGAGTTCATGCTGGAATTCCAGGCCATATTGGCCATGTAGAGAAAAAGCGTGTCGATCCGGTAGGGGTCGCCGGCATGGGCGTTCGGGATCAGCATGTGCATCAGGCCATGGGCCGAGAACGGGTTCTCCCAGCTGAACGCCTTGTCGATCCGGGCGGGGGAGCCATCGGGCAGAAGGCACAGGTCATCGGGCCCCCGGACATAGCCCAGGTGCGGGCCGGTCAGGGGTTTGCCGGGCGTGGTCACGAAATGGGGGGTCGGATGCGCCTCTACCGGCTTCGGGTACGGCGGTTTCAGGCGGTAGCCGCCAGGGGTTTCCAAGCTGCCCAGGATGATCTGGAGAAGGTGCAAAGCGCGGGCAGTCTGGAAGCCGTTCGAATGCGCCGAAATCCCCCGCATCGCGTGAAAACTGACAGGGCGACCCGGCATATCCCTGTGGTCGTTGCCGCGAAAGTCGGTCCAGGGCCGGTCAAGCGTGATCGCCTGATCAAAGGCAACCTCGGCCAGTTCCGCCGCCAACTGCCGAATGCGCAAGGCAGTCACACCGCAGCGTGCGGCCACCGCTTCTGGGGCGTAGTCCGGCTTCAGGTATTCCTCGACCATATGGCGAAACACCGTCCGGTTGCCTTGCCATTCGGCCCCAAGGTCGGGCTGCACGCCCTTCCCGTCCCAAGGCGCAGGGTGGCCAGTGGCCTTGTCAATCACGAAGGGCTGGCTTTCGGCGTTCCGGACGAAAAGGCCCTTCTCGGCCCCCTCGGCCCCGTTCACCAGGAGGGGCGCATTGGTCCATTGCGCAAGATAGTCGAGGTCGACCTTCCCTGCCTCCAGAAGGCAATGGATCAACGACAGGATCAGAAGGCCATCGGTGCCCGGCGTGATCCCGATCCAGTCATCCGCCACGGCCGAATAACCCGTGCGGATCGGGTTCACGCTGATCACCCGCGCGCCACGGGCCTTCAGCTTGCCCAGACCGATCTTGATCGGGTTGCTGTCATGATCCTCAGCCACGCCGAACATCACGAACAGCTTCGTCCGATCCCAGTCCGGCTGGCCGAATTCCCAGAACGCCCCGCCGATTGTGTAGATGCCGCCTGCCGCCATGTTGACGGAACAAAAGCCCCCGTGCGCGGCATAATTCGGGGTGCCGAAGTTTTGCGCCCACCAGCCGGTGAGGGATTGCGACTGGTCGCGCCCGGTGAAGAAAGCGAGCTTCTCGGGCGCCGTCTCGCGCAGGGGTTTCATCCAGGAAACCGCCGTCGACAGGGCCTCTTCCCATGAGATCACCTCGAATGCGCCCGATCCGCGTGGACCCACCCGCCGGAGCGGCGCCTTAAGGCGGCTCGGCGCGGTGACCTGCATGATGCCGCTGGCCCCCTTGGCGCAAAGGACGCCTTTGTTGATCGGATGATCCCGGTTGCCTTCGATATAGGTCACGACCCCGGAGTTCAGGTGCACGTTGATCCCGCAGCGGCAGGCGCACATGTAGCAGGTCGTCTGGCGGATCTCGTCCGACACGGGGCGCGACAGGTCGATCTTCGGCTGGTCGTTCATGCGCCCTCCCCGGCGATGACGGTTTGCGCCTTGCGCAGCATCACGGCCTGCGCCTCGCGTCCGATCACGGCTGCCGCCTCGCGTTCGATCACGGCTGCCGCCTCAAGGGCAATCTGACGCTCCTCATCCGCCGGCACAATCCAGATAGCGACACGGGATGTCGGATCATGCAAGGCGCTTTCGTTCCGGGCATTGGCGGCGGGGTCGGAAGATACTCCCAGAAAGGCAAGGCCGGAGAGGATTTCCTTCCGCATCCAGGCGTCGTTCTCACCGATGCCGCCAGTGAAGACCACCGCGTCCAGGCCGCCCATCGCCGCCACCATCGATCCCGCATGTCGTACGGCCCAATAGGCGAAATGGTCCAGCGCGAACTGCGCGTCGGCTGTCCCGGCGGCATGCAGGGTGCGCAGGTCGCTTGACCCGCCAAGCCCCAGAAGCCCGCTTTCCCGGTTCAGAAGTGTCTTGGCCCGGTCCAGCCCGTGATCTTCAACCAGCCGCAGGACGGCGTTGCCGTCGATCTGGCCGGTCCGGGTGCCCATCGTCAGCCCGTCCAAAGGCGAATAACCCATGGTGGTCGCAACCGAACGCCCGTTCACAATCGCGCAAAGCGAGGCGCCGTTGCCAAGATGGCAAGCCAAAAGGCGCTGCGGCAAGGGGCCGCGCGCCGCCAGGATGCGCACCAGGGCGGCGTAGCTGAGGCCATGAAAGCCGTAGCGGCGGATGCCCCGCGCGC
>JAAUPC010000059.1 GCA_012036325.1 Paracoccaceae bacterium | reverse complement strand
TCGATATGGAGTTCGCCTTCATCACGGAGGCCGACATCCAGAATTTCGTCGAAGGGATGATCCGCAGTGTGCTGAAGGAAGTCGGCGACATCGAGCTCAGCGATCCCTTCCCGCGCATGACCTATGCCGAAGCCATGCGCCGCTACGGGTCGGACAAGCCCGACCTGCGCAATCCGATGGAATTCACCGACATCGCCGAGCAGGTGAAAACCTGCGAATTCAAGGTGTTCACCGATTGGGCGAATCACGAGGATGGCCGCGTGATCGCGCTGCGCGCACCGGGCGCCGCGTCGCTCTCGCGCAAGCAGATCGATGACCTCGGCGCGCACGCCGCCAAGTACGGCGCCAAGGGCGTGGCCTGGATGAAGATCGAGGACGCCGCGAAGGGTCGCGAGGGCATCGCTTCGCCGATCGCCAAGTTCCTCGACGACGCCACGCTCGCCGCGATCTTGCAGGCCACCGGCGCGCAGACCGGCGATGCGATCTTCTTCGGCGCCGCGCCGTACAAAACCGCCAGCGATTTCATGGGCGCCGTGCGCCTGAAGCTCGGCAAGGACCTGGGCCTGACCGAAGCCGGTTGGAAGCCGCTGTGGGTCACCGACTTCCCGATGTTCGAATGGGACGAAGAATCGCAGCGTTACGTCGCCCTGCATCATCCTTTCACCGCGCCCGCGGTCGACGACGAGGCCGACCTGCGCGCGAATGCGAAGACCGCGGTCTCCCGCGGCTACGACATGGTGCTCAACGGCAACGAGATCGGCGGCGGTTCGATCCGCATCCACCGTTCGTCGATGCAGTCGGCGGTCTTCGATCTGCTCGGCATCGGCAAGGACGAAGCCGAGCTGAAGTTCGGCTTCCTGCTGGACGCGCTGAAGTACGGCGCGCCGCCGCACGGCGGCATCGCCTTCGGCATCGACCGCATCGCCGCGCTGATGGCCGGCACCGAATCGATCCGCGACGTCATCGCCTTCCCCAAGACCACCACCGCGCAGTGCCTGATGACCGGCGCCCCGTCGCCGATCCCGGACGCGCAGCTGGCCGAGGTGCATGTGCAGGTGCGTCCGCCCGTGGCCTGATGCGCCCTTCGGTAGAGCGGCCTTCAGGCGCTGCCGTTTCGAGATGAAGCGAAGGTCAGCGGCCTGAAGGCGCTCTACCGACCCCGACAGGAGAGGCATGCGATGACCATATCCATCCGCCGCGCCACGTCTGCCGACGCCGAGCGCGTCGCCGATATCGCGCGGCGCAATTTCACCGAAACCTTCGGACATCTCTATCCGCCAGAAGACCTCGCGCAGTTCCTGCGCACCAGCTACATCGCCGAGACCCAGCGCGAGGCGCTGGTCAAGGAGCTCGACGCGCTCAAGGCCAGCCTTGACCGCGAACGCGCCGTCACCCAGGCGCTGGACGCTGAAAACAAAGAAATCGAAGCCGCCCTGATCACCGAAGAGCAGGACCTGACCACCCGTCGGGCGACCCTGCCAGCCGATGAATTCGCCGCCCTTGCCACCGCCTTCGATGTGAAGGTCGAACGCATCCGGGCCGAACAGGATGCCAAGTTTCGCAACCTCTCTCAGGGCCGAGAGGAGGACCGCAAGGCTTTCCTGCGGGCGATTGTGCCGGTTCTGGGCGATCTGATGGGGGAAAAGCGCGCGGTGGTGATTCTGGAAAATCCTCGGTGATCCTGTCGCTGAATGCCATCGACGTCACGGATGAGGCGATTGCCCGCGTCAACGCCGTCCTGCCGCCTCCGGATGCGGGCGCAGCCGCACCTCAGGTCGCGCCTCAGCCGTAAGCCGATCTGCGCCAACTTGTCTCTCGCGGGCAAGGTTGTTAGCAAAAGCCAAAGGAACGCACAGCCGTTTCGCCAGCCCAGTGAGGTACGACCATGGACGCAGCCGCCCCGACGGCCCAGACCACCGCTGATCTTGACCTGATCCAGCGGATCATCCCGCACCGGTACCCGTTCCTTCTGATCGACAAGGTGCGCGACATCGTCCTGAACGACAGGTGCGTCGGGATCAAATGCGTCACCTTGAACGAACCGCAGTTCCAGGGCCACTTCCCCGGCATGCCGATCTTTCCGGGCGTGATGATCATCGAGGCGATGGCGCAGACCTCCGGTATCCTCGTCGGCCTCTCCATGGATCTTGTCGACAAGAACGCGAAGGTGTTCTTCATGGGCGTCGACGGGGTGAAGTTCCGCCGCAAGGTCGTGCCGGGAGATGTGCTGGAGCTGCATGTGAAAGCCCTCCGTGGCGGCGGCCGGGTCTGGAAATTCGAAGGCCGCGCCATGGTTGAAGGCGAACTCGCCTGCGAAGCCACCTTCATGGCGATGTTCGACGTCCCCAAAGCATGACCCGCATCCACCCCTCAGCCGTCGTCGATCCCGCCGCCACCATCGGCGAAGGCTGCGACATCGGCCCCTTCACCGTCATCGGCCCCGAAGTCACCCTTCACCCCCGCGTCACGGTGAAATCCCACGCCGTCATCACCGGCTGGACGGAAGTTGGCGAAGACAGCACGATCTTCCCCTTCGCCACCGTGGGCGAAGTGCCGCAAGACCTGAAATACACAGGCGAACACACCCGCCTCATCATCGGCAAGCGCGCCCGCATCCGCGAAGGCGCCACCCTCAACACCGGCACTGAAGGCGGCGGTGGCATCACCCGGGTCGGTGATGATGTCCTGATCATGACCGGCGCGCATGTGGGCCACGACGCGCAAATCGGCGACCGGGTGATCCTGGTCAACCACGTCGCCATCGCCGGGCATTGCTTCCTTGGCGATGACGTGATCGTCGGCGGCCTGTCGGGCGTCCATCAATGGGTGCGCATCGGGCAAGGCGCCATCATCGGCGCCGTCACCATGGTCACCAATGACGTCATCCCCTACGGCCTTGTCCAAGCCCCGCGCGGCGAGTTGGACGGCCTGAACCTCGTCGGACTGAAACGCCGGGGGGTGGACCGTGCCGGGATCACCGCCCTTCGCGCCGCCTTCCAGACCCTCGCGCAGGAAGACGGCAGCTTTCAGGACCGCGCCCGCAGGTTGGCCGAAGACAGCGACAACCCCCTGGTGCGGGAAATCACCGACTTCATCCTGTCGAAGTCCGACCGCAGCTTCCTGACCCCCAAGGGCGGCCGGTGAGAACCGCCATTATCGCAGGCCAAGGCCGCCTTCCCGCAGCGGTGGCCGCCTGCCTTGACGCGCCCCTCGTCGCCGCCCTTGACGGCTTCGCCCCCGCAGGCCTGACCGTCGACCTGACGTTCCGGGTCGAACGCCTTGTCCCCTTCCTCCGCGCGCTGGACCGTGACGGCATCACCCGCGTGATCTTTGCCGGTGCCGCCACGCGCCCCCGCCTTGACCCCGCGCTCTTGGACGAAGCCACAGCTGGCCTTCTGCCCCGGCTGATGCAGGCCATGGCCGCAGGCGACGACGCCACCCTGCGCGTGGTGATCGAGGTCTTTGAGGAGTTCGGCTTCACCGTCGCTGGCGTGGCCGAGGTTGCCCCAAACCTCCTTCCCGGCCCTGGCGTCTTTGCGGGCGCCCTCACCCCGCGGGATGAGGCTGACGCCACCCGCGCCGCCGATATCGTGACCGCGCTTGGCGCGGCGGATGTGGGGCAGGGTGCCGTCGTCGCCCAAGGCCTGTGCCTTGCTGTTGAGGCTTTGCCCGGAACCGATGCGATGCTGGAAGGCATCGTCGCCCTGAAACCGGGCTTGCGGCCCGACCCCGCGCGCGGCGGGGCCTGATCTACAAGGCCGCGAAACCAGGGCAGGACCGCCGGATCGACCTTCCGACCATCGGCCCTGACACGCTCCGCGCCGCCCATGCCGCAGGCCTTGGCGGCATCGCTTTCGAGGCTGGGGCGGTGATCTGCCTTGACCTGCCCGAAATGCAGCGACTTGCCGCTGATCTTGGCCTTTTCCTCTGGGCCCGGCCATGACGGGCCGCGCAGCGCGCGCTGACCTGCGATGACCGATCCGGTCAAGCTCTTCCTCGTCGCGGGTGAACCGTCGGGTGACCGCCTCGGTGCGGCCCTGATGGCGGGCCTGAAAGAACTTGCCCCGGGCATCACCTTCACCGGCGTCGGCGGCCCTTTGATGCAAGCCGAAGGCTTGACCAGCCTCTTCCCAATGGAAGAACTGTCCGTGATGGGCATCGCCGAGGTGATCCCGAAGTATTTTTCCCTGAAACGCCGCATCCGGGAAACTGCCGCCGCAGCCCTCGCCTCCGGTGCCGCAGGCATGGTCACCATCGACAGCCCGGATTTCAGCTTGCGCGTCGCGGCTATCGTCAAGGTGGCCGACCCCGGCTTTCGCACAATCCACTACGTCGCCCCCTCGGTCTGGGCCTGGCGGCCGGGGCGCGCGGCGAAGATGGCAAAGGTCATCGACCATGTCCTCGCCCTGCTACCGTTTGAGCCGCCCTATATGACCGCCGCAGGCATGACCTGTGATTTTGTCGGCCATCCGGTGGTGGCTGAACCTGTGGCCACGCCCGAAGAGGCCGCGGCCTTCCGCAAGACCCACGGCATCGGGGCTGATTCGCACCTCATCGTCGCCCTGCCCGGATCGCGTAGGGGTGAGGTCACGCGCCTTGCCCGACCCTTTGGCGAATCGATTGCCGCCCTGCTGCCCCATACCCATGACCTGCGTGTCGTATTGCCCACACCCGCGCATCTGGAACCCTTGGTGCGGGGTCTGGTGGCCGATTGGCCCGGACGCCCGGTCATCCTGCCCTCGCCCGATGTCGCCACCCGGACCGCCGCCTTTGCCGCCGCCGATGTGGCGCTTGCCGCCTCCGGCACCGTGTCGCTAGAGCTTGCCGCCCAGATGTGCCCGATGGTCATCGCCTATGACATGGCACCCTTGACGCTCTGGCTCATGCGCCGTGCAGCCCTTGTCGATACGGTGACCCTGGTCAATCTGGTCTCGGACACCCGGGTCGTGCCGGAATTCATCGGCAAGGACTGCACCCCCAAAGCCATCGCCCCGCAACTTTCCGACCTTTTGGAGTTTGCGCAATCCTCCCAGGATGCTGCCATGCGCCTGACGATGGAGCGTCTGGGTCGCGGCGGCCCGGCCCCCGGCCTCAGGGCTGCGTCATCGGTACTGGCGGCGCTTCGTCGCTAGGGACGTCGCCGTTGATGATCGCCAGCACCTGCGGCATCAGATCGGCCATGTTGCCTTCGACCAGCGCAATGATCCCCGGCTGCTGGGCCGCCGTCAATTGCGGCAGCTTCGCCATGACTGACCGGCCTTCGGGCGTGGAATAGAAATCGCGCAGCGCGGTGATTTCGCCCAAGGTCATCATGTCGGCCATGATCCCCGCCTGATCGCGCATCAGCGTGGTCAGGGGGTCGGTAAAGGCATCAAGGTAAAGCTGGCGCACCTGCGCCACCTGATCTTCAGTCAGGACCACCCCGCCTGCCGCCACCTGTTGCAAAACCGGCTGGTACATCGTCTCGATCATCGCGGCCATGTCAAAGCCCTGCAGCGCCAGTTCGACATAGTCCTTCGCGACCGCCTCCCGCTCTTCCCGCGTTTCGGCATGGATGGCGGGCGTGGTCAAAAGGGCCGCAACCAGGGTCAGCGGGGCAAGTGCAAGGCGGCGGGTGCGCAAGCGAAGGGCGGTCATTCCAGGCAGGTCTCCAGGGCAGGTCAGGGGGCAGGATGGCGGGCTGATGCCGGACAAGTCAAGGCAGGTTTGGCAGAAGGGGGCAGGGTTCAAAGATTAAGATTTTCTGAACAGAAATCGGTAACCATCTGATCCTAAAGGGTTTCAAGGATTTGTCCACGGTGGACAGATCCGATCAACCTTTCCAGATCCACCCCCCGCCAAAGACCCGCCCCCCCTCGGGCGCATAGAAGACGCAGGCCTGCCCTGCGCTGACCCCATCCTCGGGCGCGATCAGTTCAACCTCGGCTGTGGTCCGCCCCGTCGGCCGGATGATCGCCCCCCGCGGTGGCCGGGTCGAGCGGACTTTCACATCCAGATGCCACTCCCCCTGGCTGTCGAACGGCGCATCCCCCAGCCAGTTGATCTCCCGGATCGGGACGATCCGCGTCGACAGCGCCTCCTTCGGCCCGACGATCACTTGCCGCGTCGCAGGGTCCAGCTGCAGGACATAAAGCGGCTCTTCCAGCCCCCCGATCCCCAGCCCCTTCCGCTGCCCCACCGTATAGTGGATCACC
Source organism: Paracoccaceae bacterium (assembly GCA_012036325.1). GTDB lineage: Bacteria > Pseudomonadota > Alphaproteobacteria > Rhodobacterales > Rhodobacteraceae > Tabrizicola. The sequence goes on along the minus strand of JAAUPC010000059.1, from coordinate 6,852 downwards.
CCCCGGTGCTGGCCCAGCACCCGGCCGGAAAGATCGACAATCTCCCCCGGATCCGCCGCACCGGGGCGCAGCTTTTCAATCACCGCAGCATAGTCGCCGTTCGGAACAAAGCAGATGTCCTGGCTGTCCGGCTTGTCAGCCACTGGCAACCCATACTTCACCGCCAACGCCCGCGTCTCGGCTTTTGAGGCAAGGTGCCCGAGTGGAAAGCGCAAGTAGTCCAGCTGCTCGGCGGTGGTCGAGAACAGGAAATACGACTGATCCCGCGCCGGGTCCGCCGCCTGATGCAACTCCGGCCCGAGCGTCCCCAGCTTCCGCTGGATATAATGCCCCGTGGCCATGCAGTCGGCCTCAAGGTCCTTCGCGGTGGCCAACAGGTCCTTGAACTTCACCCGCTCATTGCAGCGGATACACGGCACCGGCGTCGCACCCGCCAGGTAGGCATCGGCGAATTCCTCGATCACGGCTTCCCGGAAGGTGTTCTCATAGTCGAGGACGTAATGCGGAAACCCCATCGTCTCAGCCACCCGCCGCGCGTCATGGATATCACGCCCCGCACAGCAGGCCCCCTTCTTCGCCAGCGCCGCCCCGTGGTCATAAAGCTGCAGGGTCACCCCCACGACATCATAGCCTTCCTCGGCCAGCTGCGCCGCCACCACGCTACTATCGACGCCGCCCGACATGGCAACAACTACCCGTGTCTCAGACGGGGGTTTCGGCAGGCCAAGTGAGTTCAGGCCAGATGAGTTCAGCGGCAGGTCGCGCGGCATAGGTCTCGTCCAGTTCGGGAATGCAAGGGAATATATGAAAATGCTGTGCACTCTCAATCCCCAGTTTCAGCATTGATTAAGCCTGATACGGCAGATTGATGCCAAATCTAAGAGGGAAGGCCGATGTTCCTGAAACGTGTCGACGGTCCAAGGCAGATTACCCTGCCTGACGGCAGCATTCTGTCTCGTGCTGACCTGCCCGCGCCGGATACCCGGCGTTGGGTGGCCAGCCGCAAGGCAATTGTGGTGCGGGCAGTGGTCTATGGCCTGATCCCGCAGGCCGAAGCGCTGGAGCGCTATGCTTTGTCGGAGGAAGAGTTTGCCTTGTGGCGCTCTGCCGTCGAACGGCATGGCGATCAGGGCCTGAAAGTCACAGCCATTCAGAAATTGAGACAACTTTAAATTGTTTCGCGCTCCCGCTCTGGCAAAGTAACTGTCGGTTAACCATTGCCACCCAATGTCGTTAACGATGTGGGTAATGGAGCGGAGAATCCGAAGAATGCGCATCCTGCTTGTGGAAGACGACCCGACGACCTCGCGCAGCATCGAACTGATGCTGACGCACGCAAATCTTAACGTTTACTGCACCGATATGGGTGAAGATGGCGTCGATCTTGCAAAACTTTATGACTACGACCTGATCCTTCTGGACCTCAACCTTCCGGACATGAGCGGGCATGACGTCCTTCGTCAGATCCGCCAGGCGCGGGTGGAAACGCCAATCCTGATTCTCTCTGGCTCGGATGACACCGAAAACAAGCTCAAGGGGTTCGGCTTCGGCGCGGATGACTATCTGACCAAGCCCTTTCACCGTGAGGAGTTGGTGGCGCGCATCCACGCAATCATCCGGCGCTCGAAGGGGCACAGCCAGTCGGTCATCAAGACGGGGCGGGTTGCGGTCAACCTTGACGCCAAGACGGTTGAGGTTGAGGGCAAGACCGTCCACCTGACCGGCAAGGAATACCAGATGCTGGAGCTTTTGTCCCTGCGCAAGGGCACGACCCTGACCAAAGAGATGTTCCTGAACCATCTCTATGGCGGGATGGACGAGCCGGAGCTGAAGATCATCGACGTCTTCATCTGCAAACTGCGCAAGAAGTTGGCCGAAGCGACGGGCGGGGCGAATTACATCGAAACCGTCTGGGGCCGTGGCTATGTGCTGCGCGATCCGGTGGGGGCAGTCGTTCCCAAGCTCGCCGCCAGCGCCTGACTTGTCCTGACCCCATCGCCCGCCTAAGGATATACATGGCGATGGGGGTGGGGATGAGCGAGGAAGGCATGCGTCCGGTCACGGAACTTTCTAGGACCGAAGCGGTCGCCGAATGGGCAGATCTGGTGCAAGCCGTTCTGGCGGCGAACCAGGCCTACCACCGGGACGATGCGCCGATGATCTCGGACGCCGACTATGACCGGATGAAGCGCAGGCTGGCCGCGCTTGAGGCTGCCTTTCCCGATATAGAAGCCGCGATGAACCAGCAAAGCCCCACCTCCATGGTGGGGGCCGCCCCGGCAGAGGGCTTTGGCAAGGTGGCGCACCGGCTTCGCATGCTGAGCCTAGAGAATGCCTTTTCCGACGAAGAGGTGACCGAGTTCGACGAAAGGGTGCGCCGCTTCCTTGGGCTGCATGACGCTGTGGCCTACACGGCAGAGCCGAAGATTGATGGCCTGTCGCTCTCGCTGCGCTATGAGGCGGGCAGGCTGGTGCAGGCGGCGACCCGGGGCGATGGCGAGATTGGGGAAAATGTTACCGAAAACGCCCGCACCATCCACGACATTCCGCAAAGCCTGACCAGCGCGCCCGCGGTTCTGGAAGTGCGGGGTGAGGTCTACATGTCGCATGCCGATTTTGCCGCGCTCAATCAGCGGCAAGTGGCTGCCGGGGAAAAGACCTTCGCCAACCCGCGCAATGCCGCGGCCGGGTCATTGCGCCAGCTTGATGCCGGCATCACCGCCAACCGCCCGCTCCGGTTCTTTGCCTATGCCTGGGGGGAGGTGTCTGATCCCTTGGCCACGACGCAAGCCGCCGCAATTGCGCGCCTCAAGGCGTTGGGGTTTCAGACAAATCCGCTGACCATGCTTTGTGCCGGGCCTGAGGAGATGTTGGCGCATTACCGCGAGATCGAAAGCCAGCGCGCGACCCTGGGTTATGATATCGATGGCGTGGTCTACAAGGTGAACGACCTTGCCCTCCAGGCGCGGCTTGGCTTTCGGTCCACCACGCCCCGCTGGGCGATTGCGCACAAGTTCCCAGCGGAACTCGCCTGGACCGAGCTTTTGGGCATCGACATTCAAGTTGGTCGCACGGGCGCGCTTTCCCCCGTTGCCCGGTTGCAGCCGGTGACCGTGGGCGGCGTCGTGGTCAGCAATGCCACGCTGCACAACGAAGATTACATCGCCGGGCGGGATAGCAAGGGCAACCCGATCCGCCCAGACGAGAACGGGGTCGGCAAGGACATTTGCGTGGGGGACTGGGTGCAGGTCTACCGCGCCGGGGATGTTATTCCGAAAGTGGCCGATGTTGACCTTGATCGCCGCAAGATCGGTGTGGAACCTTATGTTTTTCCACAGGTTTGCCCTGAATGCGGTAGCTCCGCGCATCGTGAACCTGGCGATTCCGTCCGCCGCTGCACCGGCGGCTTGATCTGCCCCGCCCAAGCGGTGGAGCGGTTGAAGCATTTTGTCAGCCGGAACGCCTTTGACATTGAAGGCCTTGGGGCCAAACAGGTTGAGATGTTCTTCAAAGATACGCGTCTGCCGGTGAAAACCCCTGCCGACATCTTTACCCTTGCTGAAAGAGACGCCGCCAACCCCTTGCAAAAGCTGAAGAATCGCGATGGTTTTGGCGATGTGTCCACCACCAAACTCTTCGCCGCGATCGAAGCGAAGCGCACCATTCCTCTGGACCGGCTGCTCTTTTCGCTTGGTATTCGGCATGTGGGTGAGGTGGCGGCGGGGCTCCTTGCCCGGCATTACTCCAACTGGCCCGTGTTTGAGGCGAGTATCACCCATGCCACGCCCGGCACCCCGGAATGGGCAGACCTGACGGCGATTGACGGGGTCGGCACAGTGATGGCGCAAAGCCTGGTCGAGGCGTTTCAGAACCCGGCGGAACGGGCTGCGATTGACGCGCTGGTGGCGCAGCTTCAGGTCCAACCGGTGGTGGCACGGGGGGCGGTTGACAGCCCGGTCGCCGGCAAGACCGTGGTCTTCACCGGCACCTTGGAAAAGATGACCCGCGCCGAAGCCAAGGCCCGGGCCGAGGCATTGGGGGCCAAGGTGGCCGGCAGCGTCAGCGCCAAGACGGATCTTGTGATCGCCGGTCCGGGGGCGGGGTCGAAGGCCAAGGATGCCGAACGATTGGGTGTGGCGCTGATCGACGAAGACGCCTGGCTGCGGCTGATCGGAGAATGACCCGGCCCGAAGCCCTTTTCCCGCTGTTCGCGGAACTGGAAACTTTGCCGGGTGTTGGCCCCAAGGCTGCGCAAGCCTTTGAAACCATGGGGGTAGCTCGCCCAAAGGATCTTTTGTATCTATTGCCCCACTCTGGCATCGACCGCACCCGCCGCGCCTCGGTCAGGGATGTGGTGCCGCCTACGACCCTGACGGTTGAGGTTGAGGTCGGCGCGCATATGCCGCCCCGGGTGAAGGGCAAGCCCTACCGGGTCATGGTGCGCGATGCGCGGCTGGAGTTCATGCTGGTCTTCTTCCACGCCCGCGCCGATTTCCTGCAAAAGCTGCTGCCCACGGGCCAGCGCCGCCTGATCTCCGGCAAGGTGGAACTTTTTGACGGCATCGCCCAGATGGTCCACCCTGATCATGTCTTGCGCCCGGAAGAGGCGTCCGACCTGCCGAGTTTTGAGCCCGTCTACCCCCTCACCGCGGGCCTGACGCAGCGGGTGGTGGCCAAGGCCGTCGCAGGCGCGTTGGCCCGGGTGCCGCCCCTTGCCGAATGGATCGACCCCAATCTGAAAGCGCGCGAAGGTTGGCCAGATTGGCGACCGCGCTGACCATGGCTCATGCGCCAGATGCGTCAGCAGCGCTGGCCTTCACCTATCCCACGCGCGTTCGCCTGGCCTATGATGAGCTTTTTGCCCATCAGGTCACCCTCGCTTTGGCCCGCGCGCAGATCCGCAAGGGCAAGGGCGTGGTGACGACCGGCGATGGCACCTTGCGCACCAAGGTGCTGGAAAGCCTGCCCTATTCCCCGACCAGTGCCCAAACGCGGGCGGTCGCCGAGATTGCCGCCGATATGGCGCAGCCGTTGCGGATGAACCGGCTTTTGCAGGGCGATGTCGGGTCCGGCAAGACGCTGGTGGCGTTTCAGGCGCTGCTGATCGCGGTTGAGGCGGGCGGGCAGGGCGTGATGATGGCCCCGACCGAAATCCTGGCCCGCCAGCATTTTGAGGGGCTCGCCCCACTGGCCCGGGCGGCGGGGGTGCGGCTGGAACTGCTTACGGGGCGTGACCGTGGTACTGACCGGGCCATGAAGCTGGAAGATCTGGCAGTGGGGCGGATCCCGATCCTGGTCGGCACGCACGCGGTCTTTCAGAAAGATGTTGCGTTTCAGGACCTTCGCCTTGCCGTGGTCGACGAACAGCACCGCTTTGGCGTGGCCCAAAGGATGGAGCTTGGCGCCAAGGGCGAGGCGGTGGATGTACTGGTGATGACGGCCACGCCAATTCCGCGCAGTCTGGCGCTGGCCACGCATGGCGACATGGATGTGTCGGTGCTGGATGAAAAGCCGGCAGGCCGCAAACCGATCCGCACTGCCATGGTGTCGGACGAACGGCTGGATGAGGTGGTAGATCATCTGCGAAAGGCCGTGGTTGAAGGGCGGCAGGCCTACTGGGTCTGCCCCCTCGTCGAGGAATCCGAAGTGGTGGACTATGCCAGCGCCGAACAGCGGTTCCAGCATCTGCGCGCGGCTCTGGGCGACCGTGTCGGTCTCGTCCACGGCCAGATGCCCCCCGCGGACAAGGACGCGGCAATGGCGCGTTTTGTCTCAGGCGAGACGTCGGTTCTGGTCGCAACCACCGTAATCGAAGTCGGGGTGAACGTACCCAATGCCACGATCATGGTGATTGAACGGGCCGAAACCTTCGGCCTTGCGCAACTGCACCAGCTGCGCGGTCGCGTCGGACGGGGTGACGCAGCCTCGACCTGTCTGATGCTCTATCAGGCACCCCTGAACGAGACCGGGTCGCGCCGGTTGACCACGATCCGCGACACCGAGGACGGCTTTCGCATCGCCGAGGAAGACCTGGCGATGCGTGGCGCGGGCGATCTGATCGGCACGGCGCAATCCGGGCTGCCCCGGTTCCGCGTGGCCGATATGGAGCGTCAGGCTGCCCTGATGGCCGTCGCGCAATCGGATGCCCGCAAGCTTCTGGTCGATGATCCAGGCCTGACCGGATCGCGCGGGCTTGCCGTGCGGGCCTTGCTGTGGCTTTTGGATCAAGACCGGGCGATCCGGCTGATCGGGGTTGGCTAAGGGCTGCAACGGTCCCAGTCCCAAGCCATATCGGCGCAGCTGGCAAAGGCTACCTGCTGGAGCAACCTGCCCCGAACCTGCTTCGTTCTCAAATGTTCTTAAAAAGTTCTTTACAGACCGTTTGGGATATGAGAACAATATGGCAACAAGCAGGGAGATCGCCATGAAAGCCGCTGTGAAGACACTTCTGACCCATACCCCCCGTGGTGCGGTGGAAGATACGGTTGGGCTTCTGGCGCTCTTTGTCCTGCTCTTTGCTGTGCTCGCTGTGCCCGGCCTCGCTTAAGGTTTCTGCCCCGCGCTCTGTCCCCAAAGGGTGACCAGCCTTCCCCCATGCCCTGCATGGCCCGCCGGTCTGCCATTCCAGATGCGCTACTTCCGCCGCCGTCCTGTGACGCGCGGCGGTTTTTTTTAGGCTGCGGCCTCGGCGGCGGCCATGGCTTCGCATACGGCCTCCAACGCCAGCAGGATCGAGGCGTGGCGGTTCTTGAACTCTCGCGCCGGGAGCAAGACCTCGAACCCGGCGAAAGGGGTGTCCGGCACGGGACCATCGTCATTCAGCATGGCGCGGAGCTGGGCCTGGCCGGTCTG
>JAAUPC010000058.1 GCA_012036325.1 Paracoccaceae bacterium | reverse complement strand
GCAGGCGCAGCAGCGCATGCACGTCGCACTCGTGCAGGAGCTTCCTGCGGATCGTCTCGCCGGCGCCGCCTTCGAACAGCACGTTGTCGGGCACCACCACCGCGCTTCGGCCATGGGGCTTGAGCAGCGTCTTGATGTGCTGCACGAAGTTGAGCTGCTTGTTGCTGGTGGTGGCCCAGAAGTCGTCGCGCTCGACGATGTCTTTCTCGGTGGAGGTCTTGCCGTCTTCGCCGACATTGACACCGGTGTGGGTGCCGAAGATTTTCAAGTTGGCCTGATTGATGTCATTAAGCCGGGCTTGATTGTAAGTTTCATCCACGGCAAAAATCGTGAAGTCGGCCCAGGCCGAGACGCGCTCGCCCTGCTGCATCTCATGGCGCACGCGCTCGCGCACCACCTCCTGCTGGAACAGCCAGCCCGAGCCGATGGCGAACAGCGCCAGCACGCCGATCCAGATGACAAGAATCCGCCACACCAGGCTCATTGCGTCGCGCAGTTCAAGCAGCGCCGGCGCCTGCGCCGGGCCTTCTGCAAGGCCGCTGTCGGCCTGAAACGCCCCCCGGTCACCCCCGGTCAGGAAACGATCCCAGTTTTGCGCCACGCGCGGGCCCATCTGGGCAAGTTCGAAATCCTCGCGCAGTCGCTCGGCCGCTTCGACAAGCTCGGCACCCAGGAACGGCTTGCCATCCCGGTCCCGCCTGCGGCCCAAGACGCCAACTGGGCTTTCAGCAAGGTTGTAACGGACCCGGCGCGGACCTTCGTCATCCATCACCTCACGTTCGCCCCAGACCCGGTGCTGTTCGGCAAAACCGCCTTCGCCCCCTTGCCCCTGACGGCGGCGGTCTTCCTCATCCACCATCTGGCGCAGGGCCGCGCGACCGGCCGAGGTGATCTCATAGGTCGAAACGCGGCCCGGCTTGCGGCAGGTGATCCAGTCCTTCAGCGTGAAGGCCTGCGCCACGCTGCGGTCGAGGACGGCGGTGCGCAGCGAGCGGCCATCCGGCATTTCCCGCAGGACCGCAGCCTTGTCCATTTCCGGTGCTATGGCCATCACCGCCCCCGGTTCGGCCAGGCGGCGCAGCACGCGGCGGCCCTCGCTGGCCAGGGACTGTTCATCGCACAGCTGCGGCGGAGCAGCGGATCCAGAGGCGCTGCGAGGGTGCACGGACATGGGAAGGTCTTCCTTTCGGGCTGGGTCATTCGCGTGGTCTGGAGTGGATCTTTGGGAATGACGGGACACAGCCGACAGCGCCTCATCCATCAGCGGGTCGTCGCGACGGCTTTCAAACCGGCGCACCTGACGCAGGATGGTCGAGGGGTGCAGCCCCTCGCGTCGTGCCAGGGCCCTGAGTGACGTGCCGTCCTCAATATGATGAAGGTAATGGCGCACGGCAGCAGGAAGCCAGTCTGGCAGGCTGGCGGCAGTAAGCTCTGGCAATTCAGTCGTCCCGTCCTTGTCGCCACCCGGGGTGTGCATCGTCCAGCCTTGGACAATCGCAACCTTGGGTGGAATTGGTTACCTGATCGTTAAACACTCGCTCGGTTTGAACAATTGCGCGTAATTCCTAAACTTCTCGGTAACCTCCGCGCGCTGTAAAGGCCGATCACGCAACGCCAGGTTGACAGCGTGCATGATGCGCACTCCAGAATCCGGAGAGCCAAATGTCAGATTTTCGCATGATCCTTGCCAACCTGCGCCGTCCTCGCCTGTTGATGCACGCTGCCCGCTTCGGCCTGGGGGATTACCGGCGCGAGCGCGACCTGCGGCGCCTGGTCCGCTGCGGATTGTCGCCCGAAGACACCGTGCCGTCGTTGATGTCGGTCGAGGCTATGCTGGAAGAGACCCGGCTGAAGGGCGACATGTCCTATTCCGTGGCCCGCCACATCGAAGTGTTGATCGCGCTTTTGGCCGAGGCACAGCTTTTGCGCCGTGACGGGGTGGTGTAACCCATGCAAAAGGGGCGGAAAACCGCCCCTTTTCCGTCCGGGCGGAAGGTTGACGTCAGATGAAGGCGTCGGGCATCTCGGCCTTGCGGTTGGCGACGAAAGCCTCCAGCGCCTCACGGGTGCCGGGGTCAAGGTCCGGGGCCTGATAGTCGGCAAGCTGCTTTTCACGCGTTCCGATGCAAGGGCCTGCGTGTCGCGCGCGCCCTCTTCGGCCCAGGTCTCAAACGGTTTGTAATCAAAGAGTTCCGACCGCCAGAACGCCGATTTGAAGTTCGCCTGGGTATGTTCACAGCCCAGGAAGTGGCCACCGGGGCCGACTTCGCGCAAAGCCTCCATCGCCTGGCCGTTGGTGTCCATCATCACACCCTGGGCAAGGTGGTGCAGCGTGCCCAGCTGGTCGGCGTCCATCACGAACTTCTCGTAGGACGACACCAGGCCGCCTTCCAGCCAGCCACAGGCGTGCAGCATGAAGTTGACCCCCGCCAGCAGCGCCATGTTCAGGCTGTTCGCCGTCTCATAGGCAGCCTGAGCGTCCGGCAGTTTCGACCCGCAGAAGCTGCCGCCCGACCGGTACGGCAGGTTCAACCGACGGGCGAGTTGCCCAGCGCCATAGGTGATATGCGAAGCCTCGGGTGTGCCAAAGGTCGGCGCGCCCGAGTTCATGTCGATCGAGGTCACGAAAGCGCCAAAGATCACCGGCGCGCCCGCACGCACCAGTTGTGAATAGGCAACCCCAGCCAGAACCTCGGCCAAAACCTGCGTCAGCGTGCCCGCGACCGTGACCGGAGCCATGGCACCGCCGACGATGAAGGGGCTGATGATCGCGGCCTGATTGGCGCGGGCATAAACCTCCAAGGCACCCATCATGATGCCGTCAAAGGTCAAGGGTGAGTTGATGTTGATGAGGGATGTCATCACCGTGTTCTGGTCAACGAAGGCGTCACCGAACAGGATCTTCGACATTGCCACCGAATCTGCGGCGCGGCTGGGTTCGGTGACCGACCCCATGTAGGGCTTGTCGGACAGCGTCATATGCGCCAGCAGCATATCCAGATGGCGCTTGTTCACCGGCACATCGGTCGGCTCACAGACCGTGCCGCCGGAATGGTGCAGCCATTTCGACATGTAGCCCAGCTTCACGAAGTTCTGGAAATCGTGGATCGTGGCATAGCGCCGTCCGCCTTCGGCATCGCGCACGAAGGGGGGCCCATAGACCGGGGCCAGCACCAGATTGCGGCCGCCGACGTCGACATTCCGCTCGGGGTTGCGGGCGTGCTGGGTAAAGCTGGACGGCGCCGTCGCACACAGCTTGCGGGCCAGACCGCGCGGAATGTGGACGCGTTCGCCCTTCACATCCGCCCCCGCCGCGCGCCACAAGTCAAGCGCGGCAGGGTTTTCGACGAAGTTAACGCCGATCTCTTCCAGAACGGTTTCCGCGTTCCACTCAATGATCTGCAGCGCTTCTTCGTTCAGGATCTCGAAATTCGGGATGTTGCGCTGGATGAAGCGGGCGCTCTCGAAGCTGACCGCCGTCCGTTCCGCCCGGCGGCTGGCCCCGCCCCCGCTGCGCGCCCTGCGTCCTGCCACTTCGTTCATGTCCGCCTCCGATCCGTTTGCCGCCCTTATGCCGCCAATCGCCTTGGAACCGCCCCCTGTTTCCGTCGCCTGCGAACCAAAAACGACACGCGACAATCCGAAAAACGACCCGCATTTGCTCTTTTGAAAAATACTCCACGGGGGTTTGGGGGTGTGAAACCCCCAATTCCGGCATCAGCCACCCCTTGCAGGATTTGCAACCGCGCGCTACGCGGACACATGACCCAACAAGCCCATGACCGCCTTCTGATCATCGACTTCGGCAGCCAGGTGACGCAACTGATCGCGCGCCGCCTGCGTGAGTTGAACGTCTATTGCGAAATCCACCCCTACAACCGCGTGGATGACGCTTTCCTGCAGGCCTTTGCCCCAAAAGCGGTGATCTTTTCCGGCGGTCCGGCCAGCGTTTACTGGGACAACGCGCCGATGCCGCCCAAGGCCGTGTTTGACCTTGGCGTGCCGATTCTGGGCATCTGCTATGGCCAGCAGGTGATGATGCATTGCCTGGGTGGCCATGTCGAAGGCGGGCACGGCACGGCTGAGTTTGGCAAGGCCTTCGTCACCCCCACCGACCAGACGCATCCGATCCTGGCCGGCTGGTTCCCGGCTGAGGCTGGCCCTCAGGCGCAGGAACAGGTCTGGATGAGCCACGGCGACCACGTCTCGAAAATCGCGCCGGGGTTTCAGGTCTACGGGACGTCGCCGAACGCGCCCTTTGCCATTACTGCCGACCCCGCCCGCCATTTCTATGCCGTCCAGTTCCACCCCGAGGTGCACCACACCCCCAAAGGCGCGCAGCTATACGAGAATTTCGTGCGGCTGGCGGGCTTCAAGGGCGATTGGACCATGGGCGCCTACCGCGCCGAAGCCATCGCCAAGATCCGCGCGCAGGTGGGCGACGGCAAGGTGATCTGCGCCCTATCCGGGGGGGTTGATTCTTCCGTCGCCGCCGTCCTGATCCATGAGGCGATCGGCGACCAGCTCACCTGCGTCTTCGTCGACCACGGGCTGTTGCGTCTGGGTGAGGCGGAGCAGGTCGTGACCATGTTCCGCGATCACTACAACATGCCGCTGATCCACGCGGATGAGTCCGCCCTTTTCCTGGGCGCGCTGGAAGGCGTGTCCGACCCCGAGGTCAAGCGCAAGACCATCGGCCGGCTCTTCATCGATGTCTTCCAGAAACACGCCACCGCCGTCGGCGGCGCGAAGTTCCTGGCCCAAGGAACGCTTTACCCCGACGTGATCGAGTCGGTCAGCTTCTCGGGTGGCCCCTCGGTCACGATCAAAAGCCACCACAATGTTGGCGGCCTGCCGGAAAAGATGGGCCTGAAACTGGTTGAACCGCTGCGTGAGCTTTTCAAGGACGAGGTCCGCGCCTTGGGCCGCGAGCTTGGCCTGCCGCAAAGCTTTATCGGCCGCCACCCCTTCCCCGGCCCCGGCCTTGCGATCCGCTGCCCGGGTGAGATCACGACCGAGAAACTCGACATCCTGCGCCGCGCCGATGCGGTCTATATCGACCAGATCAGGAAGCACGGGCTTTACGACGAAATCTGGCAGGCCTTCGCCGCCATCCTGCCGATGAAGACCGTGGGCGTGATGGGCGACGGGCGGACCTACGACTATGCGCTGGCCCTGCGGGCGGTCACATCCGTCGACGGGATGACCGCCGACTACTACCCCTTCACCCATGATTTCCTTGGCGAAACCGCCACAAGGATCATCAATGAGGTCAAGGGCATCAATCGCGTCTTCTACGACTGCACGTCGAAGCCGCCGGGGACGATTGAGCTGGAGTAACGATGGACGCGCGCTACTCGGAATGGCTGCGCCGCGCTGTTCCCACCGAGGCGACCTGGAGAACCAAGCTGTCCGAGCTTCGACGCGTCGAAGCAATCTATGGTGACCTTGACGCGCAGTTCGACCAAGACGAGCTTTCCGCGCTTCTTGACGAGCTTACTTATTCAGCAGAGGACGCAAGGAACGGTCGACACAACCCCTCGCGCCTTGAAATCGTCGGCGACATTCGCAACAACCTCTCGTCCTACAAGTCGGCTGTACAGAAATACGCCCGCTTCCGACAGGATGTTGAAGTAGAGGCTGCGCGTCCGGCCATCCTTGATCCTGTCATTGCTGATGCCGCAACGATTGAAGAAAGCGCGCGCACTTTCACGATGGAAAAGGATTTGCAGGCTGCGTTGCGAGCGTCCATCGCCCAGCTTGAGCCGGGACTGACGGTAATTGATGGTGGCATGGAAAGGGTGGTGCCCTCAGGCCGCATCGACATCCTTGCCCGCGACGCAGCCGGAACCTTGGTTGTAATCGAATTGAAGGCCGTCAAAGCCCCAAGGGACGCGGTGGCGCAAGTACTTGCTTACATGGGAGATCTGCATAGCGAGGCGCAGGGTCGGGTCAGGGGAATGCTCATTGCGCCGGATTTCGAGCTAAAGACAGTTGCTGCCGCGAGGGTGGTTCCGACGCTCAAGCTTGTTCGCTATGGCTTTACCTTCAGTTTTCAGGATCACAAATGATCCACGTCACCGGCACCCTGACCTGCGCGACTGAGGTTGAGGCGGAGATCGTCCGCCGTTGCCTGCCCACCCACATCGCCCTTAGCCGCGCGGAACCCGGATGTCTGACCTTCAATGTCGACCCGACCGAAGACCCGCTGGTCTGGCGGCTGGACGAAACCTTCACCGACCGCGCGGCGTTTGAGGCGCATCAGGCGCGCACGCGTGCCAGCGAGTGGTTCACTGCCACCAATGGCCTGGCGCGTGATTTCAAGGTGACCGAAGGCTAGAACCGCCCGCGAAAGGCGCTTGCGGTCAAGGGGTTGCGTTGGTTCGGCGCCTCACGCGCGCGCAAAGCCTCGGGCAGGTTTTCGACCGGGCCTTGCTGGCCAATCGCCACCACGGCATGCAGGCTGTGGTCTGCCGGAAGGGCCACGGCGGCAGAAAGGGCGGGGCCGTCGAAGCCACCCATCGCATGGGCCACCAGCCCCATCGCCTGCGCTTGTAGGGCAAGGCTCATCCAGGCGGCGCCACTGTCAAAACCGGCCCAGCGGTTCGGCTTGACCGTGCCATCAGCGGCCACCGTCACGTCGCGCGACGCAACTGCAATCAGCGCTGCTGCACGCTGCGCCCAGTCCCGGTTTGACGGCACCAGCGCGCCCAGGATCGCCGCAAACCCCGCATCCCCGCGCAGGCCCCAGACAAACCGCGCCGGCTGGTTGTTCGACGCGGAGGGTGCCCAGCGGGCAGCCTCAAGCACGGTCAGCACCTGGCCCTCGGTCAGGGTGGCCTCGCTGAACGACCGGGGCGACCAGCGCGCGGGAAACTGCGGGTCAACCGGGTGATCGGGCAGGCGGGCGGCGGCATGGTCCAGAGACATCGGGGGTTCCTTCATTCGTTGTAGCTAAGATAGACCCCTGCTGGCCAAGGGCAACTCTGCCATCGGGCAAAGCGCTTATGCGGGGCCGACCCTTGCACGGGCATAGTCCCGCCACAGTCCGCGGTCAGGGCCATTCAGAATGCTGACACGGCAAGGACGCAGCCCCCAGCACCGCCGATGGTGTCACCCGTTGGAAAAGCGCAACCGGAACCGGTGCAGCGGGAAAAAGGGGTCCGCACCCTTGTCGTCATAGTCGGCCCGGGTCAACCTGAGGAGGCCAGAGCCGCAGATCACCACAGGGCGCCCTTCGTCCAGAAACAGCACTTTGCCCGGATGCCGGTCTTCCACAACGACATCGGCCACCTCTTCCGCCGCAAGGATCCGCAAAAGCCTGCCCTCACACCATGTGGCCGCGCCCTTGTAGGGTGCCCCGACCGCGTCAATCAGCCGCCGGATCTCGGCCGCGGGCTTGGACCAGTCGATCTGGTAGTCCGCCTCATCACGCCAGATGCTGTAGGTGGCCCTCCCCTCATCCTGGGGGGTGGCGGGCAAGGGGCGTTGGGCCAGGAGGTGACCAAGCACCGTCTCGGCGCAGGTCAGGTAGTTGGCCATGTTGCGGGTAATCGCCTCGGCGATGGTGATCGGATAGGTGATCTGGTCGGCGGACTGGGCAATGATCGCGCCCCTGTCATAGCCCCCGGCGCCAAAGAGGGCGGTCACGCCAATTTCGGTTTCACCCTTGATCAGCGCCGTCGCCAAAGGCGCAAAGCCCCGATACCGAGGCAGAACCGAGTCATGAAACACGATCAGCCGATCCGCAGGATGCGGGATCAGCCAACGCCATGCGACCGCCATCGCATAATCCGTGGTGACGGTGTCGAAGTTGGCCCTCTGGACAACCGGGATGCCTTCCGCCTTGCACAGGGCGATGATCTCGGCCGCGCAGTCGTTTTGCAGGGCGGAATCGCGGCCGACAACGACCAAGGCGAACAGCGCCTTGAACCGGCCCACGGTGCCTTGCAGAAAGGCAAGCCCCTTCTCGGTCATCAGAAACAGGGTCACGGGCTTCAGGGCGGCGTCGGTCATGGGGGTGCTGTGGTCCTGGGTCATGCGGTCTTGGGGCCCATGCGGGGGCGGCTTCAGTGCCAGTTGTGCGCTGTCTTAGCGTGGCATGGCAACGGTCACGTGCTGCGCCTGGGGGCGCGGCAGGCGGGTAAGGCGGACCTTACCCTTCCGGAATGGCTGACTTGGCGGTGTCCCGGCGCTGCCTCAGACCAGAGGCCAGCCGCAGCCGGAGGACCCCATGCGCCTTGCCCTTGCCTTTGCCTTTGCCGTCCTGCTTGCCCCAGCGGTCCATGCCGCCTGCAAGCAGAACTTCACCACCCTTGGCCTGCCGCTTCTCAGCCAGATCGAATACCGCACCTTTGAGACCTACAAGGGTCTTGGGCAGACCACGGCGGCCAAGCGGATTGCGGCCCGGCTCAAGGCCGAGGGCTATGCGGCGGTCCGCCGGTCTGGCGGGGTCGTGACGGCGTTGCAGGATACCTCAGGCTCGGGCCGTCCGCAGGAGTTGCGTTTCATCGTCTCCGAAAAGGGCGGCAAAACCATGATCGAGGCGATCTTCACCATCCAGCAGGGTCAGGTCGCGGGCAACCGCGTGGTGCGGAATGAACTTTGCCGCCTGATCGCCACCGCCGCAGGCTAAGCGCCACGCTGGACATTCTTCGCCCCGGTCGGCAAGGCTGCGTGGATGAGCACCCCATACCGCCCGCTTGCCGCCGCCCTGTGGATGACCGGGGCCATCGCGGCCTTCACCGCCATGGCCGTCGCCACCCGCCAGATCAACGGCGCGCATGACACGTTCGAGATCCTGGCCTTCCGGTCGATGATCGGCTGGCTGATCGTCGTCGCGGTCGGGGCCAGCCTTGGGCATCTGGGCCGCATCCGGACCGACCGGCTGGGCAGCCATCTTCTGCGCAACGTCTTTCACTTCACCGGCCAGTCGCTGTGGTTCTGGGCGATCACGATGATCCCCCTCGCCCAGGTCTTCGCGCTGGAGTTCACCTCGCCGATCTGGGTGATCCTTCTGTCACCGCTGCTTTTGGGCGAAAAGCTGACGCGCACCAAACTGCTGGCCGCCGCCCTGGGCTTTGCCGGGGTCTGGATCGTGGCCCAGCCGGATTTCACCGCGATCGACTATGGCGTCCTTGCGGCCATCGGGGCGGCCTTCTTCTTTGCGGCCACCACGCTGATGACCAAGGTTCTGACCAAGGGCGAGGCGATTGTCGGCATCCTGTTCTGGCTGACGCTGATGCAAGCTGCCTTCGGCAGCGCCGCCATGCTGGCCGATGGGCAGGTGGCGCTGCCGACCTGGGCCACCCTGCCCTGGCTGACGCTGATCGCGGTCGCGGGGGTCACGGCGCATCTGTGCCTGACCACGGCCCTGTCCCTGGCCCCGGCGAGTATGGTGGTCCCTGTGGACTTTGCCCGCCTGCCGGTGATCGCCGCAATTGGCGCGGTCTTTTACAACGAGTCGGTGGAGATCACCCTTTTCCTGGGGGCAGGCCTGATTTTCCTTGGCATCTGGATCAATCTTCAGGGTGGCACATCTGCGCCACAGGCAGAAGCAGTCACAAAACCGTGACGCGGCGTCATTGATTGACCCACGAAAGGCTGGGTCGTAGCGTTTCCATCAGGGAAAATCCTTTATCGGGGATGAGGACAATGAAACGCAGTCTGACAACGGCGCTTGCCGTGGCCGCCGCCGCCACCAGCGCCCATGCCGGGGGGGTCGAACGCTCCACCCAGTCCGTCGCGATCCTGTTCGAACAGGGCCGCTATGCCGAACTCAGCTTCGGGACCTTCGCACCGGATGTTCAGGGCGTTGAGCCAGTTGCTTTGGGAGGGCAGTCATCGGGGAACATCGCGCCGCGCTACAACACCTATAGCCTTGGCTACAAGATGGACGTGGGCGAGCGGATGGACTTCGCCTTGATCATCGATCAGCCCATCGGGGCCGATGTGGCCTATCCAACGGGCACGGGATACCTGCTGCAAGGATCGACGGCCAAGCTCAGCTCAAGTGCCATCACCGCGCTGTTGCGCTATCAGTTCGAAAACAACGTGTCAGTTTATGGCGGCCTGCGTTACCAGACCGTGCATGGCGAAGTGGCGTTGAGCAGTGGGTATACCCTTAACACCAACCATGACTCGGAACTCGGCTATGTTGTTGGCGTCGCTTGGGAAAAGCCGGAAATCGCAGCCCGTGTGGCCCTGACCTACAACTCGGCTATCACGCATAGCCTTGAATCGGTTGAAAGCGGGTCGTCAACGGCCGGGTTCGAAACTGAAGTTCCGCAGTCGGTGAACCTAGAATTCCAGACCGGCATTGCCAAGGACACGCTGCTGTTCGGCTCGATCCGCTGGCAGGAGTGGAGCGCGTTTGTCATCAACCCGCCGCTCTTCGACGTCCTGTCGGTCGATCCGCTCGTCGCCTACGCCAGCGACCGGATTACCTACAACCTTGGCGTCGGTCGGCGTTTCAGCGACAACTGGTCCGGAGCCGTGACCATTGGCTATGAGCCGTCCGATGGCGAACGGACCGGCAACCTTGGCCCGACCGATGGCTTCACCAGCCTTGGCGTTGCAGCGACCTACACGATGGATAGCGTCAAGATCACCGGCGGTGTCCGCTACGTCGACATTGGAGATGCGACAGCGAACCTTGGGCCGGGCGCGACCTTCACCGACAACTCTGGCGTCGGGTTCGGCCTGCGGGTCGGCTACACGTTCTGATCCTGTCCCGGCATGACACAAGCCCCGCCCCACCCGGGCGGGGTTTTTCATTGTCTGGCGCACGGCCCGGCGCTAACAGGGGCGCGTGAGGTGACGCGATGATCTATCAGACCGGCAAGGACTATCTGGCCGCTTCCGCCAAGCGGGTGCTCCTTTACGGCATGTCGGGCCTGGGCAAGACCCATCTGGCCACCATGCTGCGGGATCGGGGGGCGTGGTTCCATTACTCGGTCGATTACCGGATTGGCACGCGCTACATGAACGAACACATCGCCGACAACTTCAAGCGTGAGGCGATGAAGGTTCCGCTTCTGCGCGAACTTCTGATGACCGACAGCGTTTACATCGCGTCGAACATCACCTTTCACAACCTTGCCCCGCTTTCCACCTACCTGGGCAAGCCCGGCGATCCGGCCAAGGGCGGCCTGCCCTTTGCCGAATACATGCTACGCCAACGCCAGCATGCCGAGGCCGAGGTGGCCGCCATGCTGGACACTGCCCATTTCATCGACCGGGCCACCGGCATCTACGGCTACCCGCATTTCGTCTGCGATACGTCCGGGTCGATCTGCGAAGTGGTGACGCCCGAAGACCCAAGCGATCCCGTGATGCGGCAGTTGTCGGACACGCTGCTTCTGGTCTGGATCAAGGGCTCTGACGACCACACGGCCGAACTCGTCCGCCGCTTTGACCGTGCGCCAAAGCCGATGTATTACCAGCCGGAATTTCTTCATGCGGCGTGGGAAGATTACCGCGCAACCCATTCTGTGACGGAAGAAACCTGCGATCCTGATCACTTCGTCCGCTGGACCTATGCCCGCGCTTTGGCCCACCGTCAGCCGCGCTATGCCGCCATGGCCCGCTGGGGGGTGACCGTCACGGCGGAAGAGGTGGCCGAGGTCCAGAGCGCCGAGGATTTCGACCGCCTCATCGCCATGGCCATCGACCGGCGCTGACCGCTGCCCTTGCAGCCCTTCCCCGCACCCCTTAGCTACAAGCCCCGCCCATCAGGACCCGTGACCCATGCCGATCAAGCTGCCCGAGACCCTGCCCGCCTATAACGTCCTCAAGGGCGAAGGCGTCATGGTCATGTCGCCCGAACGGGCGGCGCGGCAGGATATCCGGCCGCTGAAGATCGGGCTTCTCAACCTGATGCCGAAGAAGATCCAGACCGAAAACCAGTTCGCCCGGCTGATCGGGGCCACGCCTTTGCAGATCGACCTGCACCTGATCCGCATGTCGGAACACCAGACCAGGAACACCGCTGCCGAACATATGGCGACCTTCTACCGCCCCTTCCAGGAGGTGAAGGGCGAGAAGTTCGACGGCCTTATCATCACCGGCGCGCCGATCGAACACCTGCCCTTCGCTGAGGTCACCTATTGGGATGAGCTGTGTGAAGTGATGGATTGGACCCAGACCAACGTCCAATCCACCTTCGGCGTCTGCTGGGGTGGCATGGCGATGATCAACCATTTCCACGGCGTGCAGAAACACATGCTGCCGCACAAGGCCTTCGGCTGCTTCCGGCACAAGAACCTCGCGCCAGCCTCGCCCTACCTGCGCGGGTTCTCAGATGATTTCGTGATCCCCGTCAGCCGCTGGACGGAAATGCGCCAGGCCGAGATTGACGCCGCCCCTGCCTTGCGCACCCTTCTGGGGTCGGATGAGGTTGGCCCTTGTCTGGTTGAAGATGCCGCCCACCGCGCGCTCTATATCTTCAACCATTTCGAATATGACAGCGACACGCTGAAGCAGGAATATGACCGCGACGTCGCTCGGGCACGCCGATCAATGTGCCGCTTAATTACTTCGAAGGTGACAATCCCGCGATGCCCCCCCTGAACCGGTGGAGAAGCCACGCGCACCTCCTATATGGCAACTGGATCAACGAGATCTACCAGAGCACCCCCTATGAGATGGACGAGATTGGCCGCTAGCTTCCTCATCGGCGCGGTGGCGCTTGCCGGGGTGACGCATTGGCGGGCCTCGGCGCGCGAAGCGGCGGCTGAGGCGGCGTTTCCGCCTTCGGGCCAGTTTGTCACCGTCGACGGTTTGCGCCTGCATTATGAGATGTCGGGCAGCGGGCCGGATCTGGTGATGATCCACGGCGCCAGCGGCAGCTTGCGCGACCTGACCTTTGCGCTGCGCGACCAGCTGACCGGTCGCTACCGGGTGACAGTGGTCGACCGCCCCGGCCTTGGCCATTCCGACCCGCAGCCAGAGGTCAGCCTTCTGGCCCAGGCGCGGGCGATCAAGGCGGCGGTGGCCGAACTTGGGGTGACTGATCCCATCGTGCTGGGGCAAAGCTACGGTGGCGCTGTTGCGCTCGCCTGGGCGCTGGAGGG
>JAAUPC010000057.1 GCA_012036325.1 Paracoccaceae bacterium | reverse complement strand
ATGCCGGCCACCCCGCGCAGCCGGACGCTGGCTGGCCTTTGGTACAGCATGGCCATGGCCGCCACGCTGGCCTTCAGCTTCCTGATCCTCGCCGGGCAGTTCCTGGATTACGCCTGGTGGCGCTGGATCTTCCACCCCGCCCTGACCCTGCCCTGGGCGGGCTGAGACCCTTGCGAAACCGGCCCGGGGGTGCGACTAAGGCGCAAAATCCCCGGGGTCGCCCATGTCCTTTTCCACCCATTTCACCCATGCCATCACGCGCAAACCCGCGCCCTCGATCATCGCAGGCCTGCGCGCCGTCGACACGGGAACGCCCGACCTTTCGCTGATGCAGGCACATCACGCGGACTATGTCGCCACCTTGCGGGAAACTGGCGCCACGGTGATCGAACTCCCCGCGCTGGACGCCTACCCCGACAGTGTTTTCGTTGAAGATACAGCGCTTTGCCTGCCGCAAGGCGCCGTGGTGATGCGCCCCGGCGCGCCCTCGCGGCTGGGTGAGGCGGCTGAGATGGCCCCCCACCTGCGTGCGCTTTACAGCGAGGTCGTTGGGGTCACAGGGACGGACAGCTTCATCGAAGGCGGCGACATTCTGGTGACGGAACGCGAAATCCTTGTGGGCCGTTCAGCCCGCACCAATGCCGCCGGGATTGTCGAACTGAACCGCCTTGTCGCCCCCTGGGGCCACACCCTGCGTGAGGTTCACACCCCCCCGGGTGTCTTGCATTTCAAGACCGACTGCTCGCTTCTTGACGCCGACACCATCCTGTCGACGGACCGCCTTGCTGCCTCAAGCTGTTTTGACGGCTACCGGGTGATCCCCGTCGCCGATGGGGAAGAGGCCGCCGCCAACACCATCCGCTTCAATGACCTTGTGCTGATGCCCGCAGGCTTTCCCCGCACCCGTGACGCTATCCTGGCCGCCGGCTTTCAGCTGCGCGAGATCGGCAATTCCGAATGCGCCAAGCTGGATGGCGGCATGTCCTGCCTTTCCTTGCGCTTTACCCCCCGGTAGCGGGCGATGGGCTTCAACATCCTTGCCATCGGCCAGTCCGGTCGGCTTGAGTTTGAGGCGATCCTGCTGGCGGCCTCGCTGCGCCAATCCGATCCGGGGTTTGCGGGCACCTTGTTCATCGCCGAACCGCAGCCGGGGCCCTTGTGGAAGGCTGATCCCCGGATGTCCGACCGGGGCAAGGCTGTGCTGACCAGCCTCGGGGCAGAGATTTTGCCCTTTGAGAACAAAGCTTTCGGCGGCCCCTACCCGCACGGCAACAAGATGGAGGCGCTAGCGGCCTTGCCCGATGCGCCTTTCCTGTTCCTTGATACCGATACGCTGATCACCGGCCCCTTGTCCGCCATTCCGTTCGATTTCAACCGCCCCTCCGCCTCCATGCGGCGTGAAGGGACCTGGCCAACGATCGAGCTTTACGGGCCAAGCTATGCCGAAACCTGGGGCGCGCTTTATGACCGGTTCGGGCTGGACTATGCCTCCACGCTCGACCTGACCCAGCCGCCGGAATACTGGCAGCGCCACCTTTACTTCAACGCGGGCTGGTTCTTTTACCACAGCCCCCAGGCCTTTGGCGCGCGCTTCACCGCCTGGGCGAAGTCGATCTGCGATGACCCGCCTAAGGCGCTGATCTGCCAGGAACTTTTCCCCTGGCTCGACCAGATCACCCTGCCCCTGGTCATCCATTCCTTCGGCGGGGGACGGCCGGGGCCGGAACTGGACGCGCTGGACGGGACGGCGACCTGCCACTACCGGACCCTGCCCCTCCTCTACGCCCGCGAAAGCGATCTTGCCGTGGCCGTGCTGGAGGAGGTTGCGCGCGACAAATCCATCCGGCCGACCTTGCGCGACTGGGAGGCGATGAAGGCGATGGTCTACCAGAACCAGGGCCGCAAGGCGCGCGCGTTGTTTGATCGGGACCGCCTGCCGCATCGTGAACAGGTGATCCGCAACACCTTGAAACGCGAAGGGTTCTGGCTGCGCTAAAGCTCCATCGTCACGACGGGCCACAGCGACAGGACCAGCAGCACCGCCATCGTGACATTGAAGACCCGCAGCCGACCCGGCCCCTCAAGCCACCGCCGCACCGCTTGGCCAGCGGCGGCCCAGAGGGTGACGGAGGGCAAGTTGACCGTGGAAAAGACAAGTGCCACAAGGGCATAGGCCTGGATCGAGGGGTTGGGGACATAGGCCGCGACGGCGCCGAGGGACATGGCCCAGGCCTTGGGGTTCACCCATTGGAAGGCGGCGGCCTGCAAGAAAGTCATCGGTTGCGCCGAGGCCCTCCCCGTCCCCGGCGCAGCAGAGTGGGCGATCTTCCAGGCAAGCCAAAGCATATAGGCGACCGACACCACCTTCAGCACCGTCAGCGCCGGGGGCCAGGCGGTGAAGATCCCGGCCAGCCCAAGCCCGACCAGAAACACCATCAGCGCATGACCGAGGCTGATCCCCAGCATATGCGGCACGGTGCGGCGCAGGCCGAAGTTCACCCCGCTCGCCAGCAGCATCATGTTGTTCGGCCCCGGCGTGACCGAGGTGACGAAGGCAAAGCCCAGAAGGGCAAGGAGAAGGTCAACTGTCATCGGCCCAGCCTGCCAGTTCGCACGCGGCAAGAGGTTGCAAAGATGCGGCCAATAGCGCATCCTTTGCAACAAATGACCAGTCTTGACAGAATAGACCACCGGATATTGCGCGCATTGCAGCGCGACGGCCGCCAGTCGAATCTGGCTTTGGCCGAACTTGTGGGCCTTTTCCCCCCTCGGCCTGCCTGCGCCGGGTGCAGGCGTTGGAGGCGTCCGGCGTGATCCGCGGCTACCGCGCCGTGCTGGATGCCGGGCGGATGGGGGTGGGGTTCGTGGCCTATGTGACGGTGGGGCTTGGCACCCACACAAAGGCCGCACAAGAGGCGTTCGAGCGTGCCATCGCCCGCGCGGAGGAGGTGCGGGAATGCCACAACATCACCGGCACGGTGGAGTACCTTCTGCGGGTCGAGGCCGCCGATTTGGCCGCCTACAAGCACTGGCATACCGAGGTGCTGGGGGTCCTGCCGCAGGTCCGGTCGATCACAACGTTTGTGGTGATGGGCAGCCCGAAGGATGAGCGGGCTTGAGTGGCGGCTTGGTGAGGTCCTTGCGTTAAGCCGTTGGTTTGGCGGCGTTTTCGGGGTCTTGATTTGATCTTTCTTGCGTCTTCCTTCCGTCTCTACGCGCGGGAAGGTGGTGGGGCGTTAAGGTTTGGGGGCGAATCGGTTGGGGTGGTGAGAGTCGGGCTAGCCCCGACCTACGGGGTGCGCGGGCGCGCACCCTACGATGCGACGGTCGGGTGCAAAGCTGACCGCGACCGGCACGCGGGGGTGAGACGGATCAGAAAACAGTCCGGTGGACTGTTTTCTCGTCGAACGCCCGAGTCCACTGCCGAGGGCCGGGAGGGGGCGATATATCGCGCCCGCCCCCGGGGGGATGAGGCGGATCAGAAAACAGTCCTGTGGATTGTTTTCCCGCCGAATGCCCGAGCACACCTGCGAGGGCCGGGAGGGAGGGCGCGGTCAGATTTGCTTGGGGCAAATCTGACGGGGTAGAGCGGGTTGGTGGGTAGACATCCGGCCTAAGCTTGCTTGCTCAAGGTCGAACCCGCACCATGCTTTCGATATCAATTATCGGCTCCAAAGTGTTTCGAGGATACATTTCTGTAAACTGCATTAGGTAACCCCTATCGTCACATGCCCTCACCAGAACAAAAGTGTACTCTTCACCACTCTTTGAATTGATCACTGTGCGATACAGCGGATTGTCTAAGCAGATCTGATCTTTGCCCTGTTGACTCGCAGTTTCCGGCGGCTCCGCAGAGTTTATAGGAGGTTTCTCAGCGCTAGGAGTTTCAGGTAGGGATTCATCTACAACAGGGCCTTCGGTCTGCGCAGGTGGATTTATCGGCTGAGGTGGTGAAATCTTTGGGTCAGGTTCGTCTGGTGGAATTACTGGTTGCAGATCAGAAACTTTTACCAGTGTCGCGGAAATAATTAGAGCGGCCAATAAGAAAACCAAAAGTGCTATTGCGACACGAAGCGCTCCTCTATCCTTCTTGAAGAAAAGAAAGACAAAAACAACAAATATTGCCAGAGCGACAATAATCAATGAATTTTCATTTCTACTTGAGGCTTCGATTACGCTTGGCAGTTGCGATAGAATTTTCTCAAGCTGATCCACTTATTGCTCCAAAACAGAAAGATTGCCATCGTGAGAGATCGAAGAGACTGCGCGTTGACAGAGGTAGGAAAATAACTCAGGTCTGGCAGATTATACAGTTTTGGAGTGTACACAAAAGCAGCGTGGTACAAAAGTCCTCGCGACGTCGGTCGTTCTGGGACAAGAAATCGGACGTAAGGCCCAAGCGCTAGGTCAGCAGTCGATCGTAAGTCGACCCTCACACATCCAACTCCTCCACAAACCGCGCGTTCTCCTGAATATACTGGAACCGCAGTTCCGGTTTCTTGCCCATCAGGCGCTCCACGAGGTCGTTGGTTTCTCCGCCAGCTTCGTCGTCAATCATCACCCGGATCAGCTTCCGCGTCGCGGGGTTCATCGTGGTGTCTTTCAGGTCCTTGGCGTCCATCTCGCCCAGGCCCTTGAAGCGCTGGACGTCGATCTTGCCTTTGCCGCCAAGGCCTTTGGCGAGCCACTCTTCTTTCTCGGCGTCATCGGCCACATACATCCGCCGCGCGCCTTGGGTCAGGCGGTAGAGGGGCGGGCAGGCGAGGTAGAGGTGGCCCTTGTCGATCAGGGGGCGCATCTGGGTGAAGAAGAAGGTCATCAGGAGGCTGGCGATATGCGCGCCGTCGACGTCGGCGTCGGTCATGATGATGATTTTCTCATAGCGCAGGTCGTCGACCTTGAAGCGGGTGCCCATCTGGACGCCCAGCGCCTCACAGATGTCGCGGATTTCGGAGTTTTCGTTCAGCTTGGCAGAGGCGGCGCCGAGGACGTTCAGGATCTTGCCCTTGAGGGGGAGGAGGGCCTGAGTCTCGCGGCTGCGCGCACCTTTGGCGGAGCCGCCGGCGCTGTCGCCTTCAACGATGAAAAGCTCGGTGCCCTCGCGGGTCTTGCTGGAGCAGTCGGTCAGTTTCCCGGGCAGGCGCAGCTTTTTGGTGGCGGTCTTGCGCTGGGTTTCCTTTTCTTCGCGGCGGCGGAGGCGTTCTTCGGCGCGGAGGACGAGGAAGTCGAGGATCGCACCCGCAGAACGGGGGTCGGCGGCAAGCCAGGTGTCGAAATGGTCGCGGACGGCGTTTTCGACCCATTTGGCGGCTTCCTCGGTGGAAAGCCGGTCCTTGGTCTGGCCGACGAAGCTGGGTTCGCGGATGAAGACCGACAGCAGCGCGCAGCCGCCGGTCAGAAGGTCATCGCGGGTGATGAGATCGGCTTTGCGGTTCTTCACCCTCTCCCATAGGCCTTGATGCCTTTGAGGGTGGCGGCCCAGAAGCCGGATTCGTGGGTGCCGCCTTCAGGGGTGGGGACGGTGTTGCAGTAGGAGTGGAGGAAGCCGTCCTGCGCGGGGGTCCAGTTGATCGCCCATTCGACGGAGCCGGGGATCTGGTATTTCTCCTCAAAGCTCACCCGTCCGGCAAAGGGGCGTTCGGCGTAGGTGGTGATCTTGGAGAGCGTCTCGGTCAGGTATTGGGCGAGGCCAGCGGGGTAGTGGAAGGTGGCCTCTGACGGGGTGTCGGGGTCGGCGACGGCGGATTTCCAGCGGATTTCGACGCCAGAGAAGAGGTAGGCCTTGGAGCGGGCGAGTTTGTAGAGGCGCGCGGGTTTCAGGGTCTGGTGGCCGAAAATCTCCGGGTCCGGGTGGAAGGTGACGGTGGTGCCGCGGCGGTTCTGGATCGGGCCGAGTTTCTGGATCGGGCCTTTGGGGATGCCGCGCGAGAAGCTCTGTTCGTAAAGCTCTTTGTTCAGGGCAACCTGCACGGTCATCAGGTCGGAAAGCGCGTTCACGACCGAGGAGCCGACGCCGTTGAGGCCGCCGGAGGTGGAGTAGGCCTTGTTGGAGAACTTGCCCCCGGCGTGGAGAGTGCAAAGGATCACCTCCAGCGCGGATTTGCCGGGGAATTTGGGGTGGGGGTCGACGGGGATGCCGCGCCCGTTGTCGCGGACGGTGACGGAGTTGTCGGCGTGAAGCTCAAGCTCGATCCGGTTGGCGTGGCCCGCGACCGCCTCATCCATCGCGTTGTCGAGGATTTCGGCGACCATGTGGTGGAGGGCGCGTTCATCCGTGCCGCCGATATACATGCCGGGGCGCTTGCGGACGGGTTCCAGGCCTTCGAGGACCTCGATCGAGGAGGCGTCGTAGGTCTGCGAAGCGCCGGAGAGGAGGTCGTTCATGGAGGATCACCCTGTTGTTGCAGCCATTAGACCACTCGCAGGGGGGTGGGGCGCAAGATGTGGGGGGGTGGTCGGGGGGGGACGCGGCGGCCTAGGTATGGGAAAACATCAGGAGGAATTGCGATGCGGGTGCTGTTCACGGGCGGGTCGGGCAAGGCGGGCAAGCATGTGGTGCCCTATCTGGTGGCGCAGGGGCATAAGGTGATGAACTTTGACCGGGTGCCGTTGGGGTTGGCGGGGGTGCATGATCTGGTGGGCGATATCTGCGACGCGGGCCAGGTCTATTCCGCAATGCGGACCCATGCGGGATATGAGGAGATGGAGGACGGGGCGGCGAAGCTGTTTGATGCGGTGGTGCATTTCGCGGCGGTGCCTCGGTAAGGGATGGTGCCGGATACGGAAACCTACCGGGTGAACACGGTCGGGACCTACAACGTGCTGGAAGCGGCGCTGAAGATGGGGATCCGGAAGGTCATCATCGCGTCGTCGGAGACGACTTATGGGGTGTGTTTTTCGGACGGCGAGGTTGACCCGAAGGTGCTGCCCTTGGAAGAGGATTACGACATCGACCCGATGGACAGCTACGGCATGTCGAAGAAGGTGAACGAGGTCACCGCGCGCAGTTTTCAGCGGCGGTTCGGGGCGGATGTCTATGCCCTGCGGATCGGGAACGTGGTGGAGCCGCATGAATATGCGACGCTGTTCCCGCCCTTGAAGGACGACCCGGGGCTGCGTCGGCGGATCACCTTCAGCTACATCGACGCGCGGGATCTGGGGCAGATTGTAGACCTGTGTTTGAAGAAGGACGGTTTGGGGTTCCAGGTCTTCAACGCGGTGAATGATGAAAACGCGGTGCCGCAGGGGAATTCGGAGCTGCTGCCCCGCTTCTTCCCGAACGTGCCGCTGTCGCGGCCGGTGGGGGAGCGGGAGGGCTTGCTGTCCAACCGGAAGATCAAGGAAGTGCTGGGGTTCAAGGAAGCGCACAACTGGCAGAAATACGTGCCCGGCTGATCCCCCCTGCGCCGTGAACAGATTTTTTCCCCGTTCTGCAATGAAGGCTTTCGCTTAAGCCTTCGGACGGTATGTGGAACAGGGAAACATCGGTATGAACAAGGCAGTTGCAGAGTTTTTAGGGACCTTCACGCTGGTCCTTTTCGGGTGCGGCGCAGCAGTGATCGCAGGGCCACAGATCGGCTTGACCGGCATCAGCTTCGCCTTTGGACTGGCGCTTGTCGGCATGGCCTACGGGATCGGCGCGGTCTCGGGCTGCCACATAAACCCGGCGGTATCGCTGGGCATGGTCGCCGCAGGGCGCATGGGCCTGCCCGAGGCAGTGAAGTACATAGTTGCGCAAGTGGCTGGGGCTGTAGCCGGGGCAGGTGTGTTGCTGGTGATCGCTTCAGGCAAGGCGGACTACGGTCTGGCCGAGGTGGGCTTGGGCCAGAATGGCTGGGGTGCAGGCTACCTTGGGGAATACTCGCTGACGGCGGCTTTCGTGTTCGAGGCCGTGGCGACCTTCCTGTTCATGGTGGTCATCCTGGGATCGACCGGAGCAGGCGCGCCGACGGTCATGGCGGGGCTTGCAATTGGCCTGGCGCTGGTGGTGATCCACCTTGTCGGGATTAATGTAACGGGCGTTTCAGTGAACCCGGCACGGTCGATCGGGCCTGCGCTGTTTGTCGGTGGGACGGCTCTGTCGCAGCTTTGGCTGTTCATCGTTGCGCCGGTCTGGGGCAGTCGCGGCGGGTCTTGTGTTCGCGGCAGGCCTTCTGGAACCGTCGAGGTAAGCGCGCTTCAGGCCGCAAGACAAGGGGCCGCCGGGGTGCAATGCAACCCGGCGGCCCAATTCCTATCCGAGGGTGGCATCAGGGGCCACGTCGGTTTGCAGGGCGTCACGCAGGCTCTGCCATCCGCGCCGCCCACATCTTCTGGAACGCCGGCCGCGACTGGCACTTCTCCAACCACGCCTTCACCGCCGGGAAATCGCCCAAAAGCGTTGGGTGGCCTTGCGCATAGCGCAGGCATTCGGCGAGGTTCAGGTCAGCCACGGTGAAGCGGTCGCCGACAAGGTGGCTGCGTTGGACCAGATGCGCCTCAAGCCGCTTCAGGGGGCGGCGGAGTTTTTCGGCGCAGATGGCGATGGTGGCCTGGCCTTCGGGCGTCTTGTCGCCCCCGGCCCCGGTGACATTCAGGATCTCAAGCGCGGGGCTTTCGACGGCGGTCACGGCAAGAAGGGTCCATTGGTCGATCAGCGCGGCTTCGGCCGGGGTCTGGGGGCCAAGCGCACCGCCCCGGGTGCGGGCAATGTGGTTGGTGATGGAAAGCGATTCCGTCAGGGTCAGGTCACCCTCGACATAGGCGGGAATCTGGCCTTGCGGGTTCACGGCCAGGAACGCCGCCGAGGTGGTATTCAACGGCGCATCCGGGGCGGATGCCTGGGGCAGGCGGTAGCTTTGGATCACCGGAACATGGGTAAAGGGCAGATCCAGTTCATAGAAAAGCCAGATCGGGCGCGAAGCGCGGGACCGGAAGACGCCGTAAAGGGTAATCATCAAGGGGTTCCTGCGATGAGGGTCAAGCGGGCAGCTGGCAAGGCAAGGGGGCCTGGCAGGCTGCTTTCAGGCTAGGCCGTCTTCCAGCCGAGAAAAAGGGGGGTCTGCGGCGTGGCGGCGTCTTGATGTGGCCCGCTGCCTGACGCAGGGTCACCGGATGACCGAGTCAATGCCGCACACGCTTACCGCCACTTTCGCCGATCGCGACCACCGGGCCGAGATTGTCGAACGCCTGTACGACGTGGCGGTAGACCCGATCCGCCTGGAAGAGCTTTTGGAGGTCTGGGAGGGCCGCGCAGGACCGTTGCGCGTGGGGCCAGTTGAAAGCGCCATCCCGCTGGAAGACCCCGAGATCGAGGCGCATCTGGCGCGGGCCACGGTGTTTCTGGACCGTCTTGAGGCGGCCGAGGACCAGACGGCCGCGCGGTCGGTGCTGGAGGATATCCCCCGCTCGGCCGCTTTTCTTTGCGACGGGGGGGCGGTGCTGGTTGGCTGCAACCGGGCGGCGCGGGTGGCCTTTGGGGTGACCGAAGGCGGGCCCTTTGCCGATCTGCCGTTTGAGGCGGAAGACCGCACGCTTCTGGCGGGGGTGGTGCGCAGGGTCGCCTCGCGCAAGGCGGAAAAGGTGGTGACGCTGCGCATCCGGTCGACGGTGACCGGCAGTCCGGTCATTCTGCGGGTCAGCCCGGTGGATGGGGGCGAGACGCGGCCGCTGGCGCTGGTCGTCTCGACCGAGCTGGTCTGGCCGGACGGGTTCCAGACGACGGTGCAAGAAGCCTTCGGCTTGACCACGGCCGAGGTCGAGATCGTGCGCGGCGTGACACTGGGCCTGCCCTTGCGCGACATTGCCGAAGCGCGGGGCCGGTCCCTGGAGACGGTACGGACGCAGGTGCGGTCGGTCCTCGCCAAGACCGAAACGCACAGCCAATCGGAACTGGTGCGGGTGGTCCTTGGGCTGATGGATGTAGCGCTGATCCCGGTGCGGGGGGGTGCTGCACTGCAGGGCCGCAGCGCTTTGGAGCCGCGGCCTTTGCGGGAAATGCGCAGCTCGGACGGGCGGCGGCTGACCTGGATCGAGTTTGGCGATCCGAAAGGTTTGCCGGTCCTTTACATGCATCTGGATTTCGGGCTGATCCGCTGGCCCGCGACGGCAGAGCGGGCGGCGGCCAGCCGGGGGATGCGGGTCATCGTGCCGGTGCGTGCGGGCTATGGCCGGACCGACCCCTTGCCCAGGGGCGAGGATCATCTGGCCGGCGTCACCCGCGACTATGCGGCGGTGCTGGACCATCTGGGCGTCAAGGGCGCGGTGGCCATTCCCTTGGGTGCCGACCTGCGCTTTGCGATGAACCTGTCGATCCAGCGCCCCGACCTTCTGCGCGCGATCGTGGGGGCCGCCTGCCAATTGCCCCTGCGCAGCGCCGCGCAGTATGAGCGGATGGACAAGTGGCAGCGCTTTATCCTGGCCAATGCCCGCTACGCGCCGCGCGTTTTGCCCTTCCTGGTGCAGGCGGGCTTCAGCCTGGCGCGGCGGCTGGGAAAGGAGGCGTTCTTTCGCCAGGTGAACGGCGGCAGCCCGGCGGATATGGAAACCTTTGACCGGCCCGAAGTGCGGGCGGCGGTGCTGGAAGGGTCAGACGTCTGCATGGCGGCGAAATGGTCGGCGCATGCGGCCTTCACGGCGGAATGCATCGGGTCGGAAAAGGACTGGTCAGCGGTGGTGCGCGGGGCGCGCGTGCCGGTCCTGCTGTTGCAGGGCGATCAGGACCCGCAATCCCCCGTCGCCACGATCCGGGAGCTTGCCATCGATTATCCGCATCTTGAGGTGCGGTTTCTGCCCGGCACGGGGCAGCTTTTGTTCATGGCGGAATGGCCGCAAGTGTTGGATGCGGTTCAGGCCATGGCGGAGGCGCGCGCCGCCTGACGGAAATCCGGCGGCCCTACCGCAGATGGGGTATGTGCCGCCGCGCGGCCCTGGGTAGGGTCAAGAAGCTGCGGTGGATTGGCGGCAAAGGCTTCTTGAAAGATCTTTCGAAATCAGGGGCGGCAGGATCTGGAAACCTGCTGCCCCGCTTCTTTTTCGTGCCCGCGTTTGACAGGGATCAAGGCGGTGGCCCATCGGCTTTGCTGGTCTGTCGGAAAGACAAAAGGACCACGATCACGGGGGCAAAGATGGACGGCACCAAAGCAGACACTTCCCAGCCCGCAGCGGATGCTGGGGCCACGACGGGGCCGCGGACCTTTCCGGCGGTGAACGCCCCGCCTTTGCGGCAGGCTTTCGAATCCGGGCGCTATCCCTATGCCCGGCTGATGGGCCGCGCCAGTTATGAGGCGGAAAAGGCCCGATTGCAGGCGGAACTCCTTAAGGTGCAGATCTGGGCGCAGGAGACCGGGCAGAAATTCGTCATCCTGATGGAAGGGCGTGATGCCGCGGGCAAGGGCGGCACGATCAAGCGCTTCATGGAGCATCTGAACCCGCGCTACGCCCGGGTCTGCGCGCTGTCCAAACCCTCGGACGTGGAAAAGGGCCAGTGGTTCTTTCAGCGCTATATCGCGCATCTGCCGACGGCGGGGGAAATGGTGTTCTACGACCGCTCCTGGTACAACCGCGCGGGGGTTGAACGCGTGATGGGCTTTTGCACGCCCTCGGAATACCTGGAATTCATGCGCCAGGCCCCGGAGTTGGAGCGGATGCTGGTCCGGTCCGGCATCCGGCTGCACAAATACTGGTTCAGCGTCACCCGGGAAGAACAGCGCACCCGGTTCATCGCCCGCGAAACCGACCCGTTGAAGATGTGGAAGCTGTCGCCGATCGACAAGGCGAGCCTGGACCGCTGGGACGACTATACCGAGGCGAAAGAGGCGATGTTCTTTTACACCGACACCGCCGATGCGCCCTGGGTGATCGTCAAATCCGATGACAAGAAACGCGCGCGGCTGAACTGCATGAAGCATTTCCTGTCCACGCTGGATTATCCGAACAAGGACCACGCAGCCATTGGCTTGCCTGACCCCCTGATCGTGGGGCGGGCGGCGCAGGTCCTGGGTGCGGTATCCGACATCTATGACGCAGCTACCCACCCTGCGATGCAACGCGGCTGAGGGCGGGGGCTTTTTGCCACCCGGCACCGCGCCCTCTTGGCGAACCGGGTCGCGGCGCTTACCTTCCCCGCCATGCGTGGCATTGCAGCGATCCTTGGTGTTCTCACGGCGGCCCGGCCTTGGCCCATCCGCATGTGTTCATCGATACCGGGATCGAGGTGCTGATCAACGACCGGAACGAGGCGACCGGGCTGCGGATCAGTTGGACCTATGACGATCTTTATTCGCTGTTCATCATCGGCGACATGGGGCTGGACATAGATTGGGACGGCGTCCTCACGCCCGAAGAAGAGGCGCGGCTGGCCGGGTTCGACATGCAATGGGACCCAAGCTTTCTGGGCGATACCTATGCCGTGGTCAATGATGCCGAACTGGCGCTGTCGCGGCCAAGCGACTGGGGCGCGAGCTATGCCAAGGGGCGCATCACCTCGACCCACCTGCGGAGCTTTGAGCGGCCCGTGCCGCTGGAGGCGGTGCCCTTGATCGTGCAGGTCTATGATCCGGGCTATTACAGCGCCTATACCATTGTGGATGACGCGCTGCTGACCGGCGGGGCGGGCTGCAAGGCCGAGACCTTTGTCCCCGATCTTGATGCGGCAGATGAGGCGCTTCTGGCCGCCTTGCAGGAGTTTACCCCCGATGTGGACCTTGAGATGAGCTTTCCAGCCGTTGGCAAGAATTATGCCGAAGAGGTGCGCGTGACATGTCCGGCACGATAGCCCGCCGCGCCTTCGGCCTTCTGGGGCTGGCGCTGCGATAGGAGCGAATAATTTTTCGGCACGATCTTTTTCTTCATTCTGTTCGCAAATCTGATTGGGGTGATCCCGGGTTTTGAGTCGCCGACGATGTTTCCCTACGTTCCGGCGGGCATCGCCATCGCGGCCTTCCTCTACTACAACATCATCGGGATGAAGGTGCAGGGTCCGGTAAAGTACCTGGCGCACTTCGCCGGTCCGGTGCCGGTAATGGCGCCTTTGATGTTCCCCATCGAAATCATCAGCAACTTCGCCCGGCCGCTTTCGCTCACCGTCCGTCTTTACGCCAACATGTACGCTGGTGAGCAGGTGACGCTGGTCTTCCTCAGCCTGACTTACCTGGTGATGCCGGCTGTTTTTATGGGTCTGCACGTTT
>JAAUPC010000056.1 GCA_012036325.1 Paracoccaceae bacterium | reverse complement strand
CCGCCCGCCGGACCAGCGCCACTCCCAGCTCCGCCTCCAGCCCCCGCACGGCCTGGGTTACCGCCGCGTGGGTCACGTTCAACACGCGCCCGGCTTCGGCAAAACTGCCCTGCCGGGCGGTCGCATCAAAGGCCCGCAAGGACGACAAGGATGGCAGATCCCGCCAGCGCGACACGTAACCTCACCTTTCGTTCCAAGGATTTTCCTGAGTCGGAGTATTGCAGCTTTTATGGCATTCCCAAGGGGCAATTCCGCAATCGGGACGAAAGCCATGCATAGTGTCAACCTTGACCTCCTTCACGCGAAAACCACCCATCACCCCAATGGCCGCCCGAAAGACCCGCACGCCCACCATGCCACCGACTGCGTGGCCCGCGCCCGCGCCAACCGCCGCACCCTCTGGCGCGCCCGGTTTGCCCGCCTCCGCAAGGCCTTAACCTTCCGCACAGCAAAATCCCACTGTGAACCCCACACTAAACCCCACTGTGAACCACAGCCTTAGCCCTTTCTTTCTGCCCAAATATCCCGGGTGCGTTCACGGTTGCGCCACCGGTTCGAGAAACCGTGGACGCGGGGGCAGCGCCCCGGCGGCTGGCCCAAAGGCGCAAGCCCTCAGTCAACCTCAACTGTCACCCAGGTCTCGAAACACACCCCACCCGCCAGCGCTATCACCCCAATCGTCGCCCGCCCGCCAAGCCCCCGCTCTGGCCCGAAGACCTCGACAAAAAGGTCCGACAGCCCGGAAGACACCTTGTGCACTTCCTCATAGTCCGGGGTGCAGACGACGAAATTCAGGCTGCGCACGATCCCTTTCACCCGGTCCAGGGACCCCACCGCCTGCCGTATACCGCCCAGCACGTTCAGCCCGGTCTGGCGCGCGGCCAAATAGCCCTGATCGGTCGTCAGGTCCTGCCCCAACCGGCCCTTGTGGGTGATCTCAGCCCCGATCTGCGCCACATGGCCGGACAGGAACAACAAGCTCCCCACCCGGTGGAACGGCTTCATCGTGCCGTAATCGGCCCCGTAATAGCCCATCAGGTCAAAGTCGGGGATCTCAAGGCCCATCTCCAGGGCCAACCGTTCGGGCGATGTCATGCGCGTCTCCTTTCCCGCCACCCTGCCCAGCGCGCCGATTCGCCGCCATGGTTAATCGCACCCTTTGCCAGCGCGCGTAGAGACGGAAGGAAGACGCAAGGAAGACATGGGAAAGACCGTCGAAAACCCGGAAACCAGCAGGATTACCGCAGCGTTCGCAAGGGCTTGGCCGTTTCTCACACTCCCGAACCAAAGCTCTCTCGAAATCTGCATTCACCAATCTTCCCCCAATGCTTACCTTCCCCGCAAAGGAGCATTCCCATGACCCAGCTTTCCCTTGGCCTTGACACCTTCGGCGATGTGACCCTCGGCCCCGATGGCCAGTTGCAAGCGATGGACGTCACCCTGCGTGAGGTGCTGGATCAGGCCACCCTCGCCGACGATATCGGCATCGATTTCATCGGCTTGGGCGAACACCACCGCGCGGATTTCGCCATTTCCGCACCCGAGATCGTGCTGGCCGCCATCGCCGGGCGAACCCACCGGATCAAGCTTGGCACCGCCGTCACGGTCCTGTCGACCGACGATCCCGTCCGCGTCTTCCAGCGTTTTTCGACCCTGCATGCCCTCTCGAACGGCCGGGCCGAGCCGATCCTCGGGCGGGGGTCCTTCACCGAAAGCTACCCGCTGTTCGGGCATGACCTGAACGACTATGAACAACTCTTCGAAGACCGCCTTGACCTCTTCGCCCAGCTTACCCGCAATCCCACCGTTACCTGGTCAGGTGAAACGCGCAGCCCGTTGAAAAACCAGCAGGTTTTCCCAACTCTGAGCCAGCCGATGACCGTCTGGGTCGGCGTCGGCGGCAGCCCGGAAAGCGTGGTCCGCGTCGTGCGGCATGACCTGCAGCTGATGCTGGCGATCATCGGCGGCGATTCCGCCCGCTTTGCCCCCTACATCGACCTCTACCATCGCGCCTGCGCCCAGCTTGGCCGCCCCGTGCGCCCAGTGGGCGTCCATTCCCCCGGCTTCGTCGCCGAGACGGATGAGGCCGCGCAAGAGACCCTCTGGCCACACTACGCCGATATGTTCGGCCGCATCGGGCGTGAGCGTGGCTGGCCCCCGGTCACCCGTGAGAAGTTCCTTGCCGAAGTGCAGCACGGCGCGCTTTACGTGGGCTCGCCCGAAACCGTGGCCCGCAAGATTGCCAAGACCGTCCGCGCCTTGGGCATCCAGCGCTTCGACATGAAATATTCCACCGGCCCGATGCCCCACACCGCGCTGATGACCTGCATCCGGCTTTATGGCGAGAAGGTCATTCCCATGGTGCATGACATGCTGGCCAGAAAAGCGGCCTGACGTAGGGTGGGCAATTTGCCCACCCTACCCAAGATGTCGTGTTCCGCGCCTCGCGGCCAGCATCATCTGCCGTTGCCGTTCCCGAAACCGCGCGCGGTCGTCGGTGGAATACTCATCGACACAGGCCGCGCAGCAGACGCCTGCTTCAAAGTCCGGGTGCTGCCGCCCGTCGGCGGTCACCGGGCGACGGCATGCCCCGCAGGCCGTCAGCCCGCCCGGCTTCAATCCATGGCCAACCGACACCCGGTCATCAAAGACAAAGCATTCGCCCTGCCAAAGGCTTTCACCCTCGGGCACCTCTTCCAGGTATTTCAGGATGCCACCCTTCAGGTGGTAAACCTCGTTAAGCCCCTGCCCCAGAAGGTAATTCGTCGACTTCTCGCAACGGATGCCCCCGGTGCAGAACATCGCCACCCGCTTGCCGGCAAAGCGGTCGCGGTTGGCTTGCCACCAGTCCGGAAACTCGCCAAAACTCCGGGTGCCGGGGTCCACCGCGCCCTGAAACGTGCCGATTGCGACCTCATAATCGTTGCGTGTGTCGATCACGACCGTATCTGGATCGGCAATCAGCGCGTTCCAGTCGGCAGGCCGCACATAGTTGCCAACCCGCGCCAAGGGGTCCACATCGGGCTGACCCATCGTCACGATCTCACGCTTCAGGCGCACTTTCATCCGGCCAAAGGGCAGGGACTCGGCGGGGCTTTCCTTCCACTCCAGTCCAGCGCAACCGGGCAGTGCCCGGATCGCCGTCAGCACCTCATGCACCCCGGCCGCGGGCCCGGCGATCGTGCCATTGATCCCCTCTGGCGCCAGCAGAAGCGACCCCTTCACCCCATTCACCGCACAGACCTCCACCAGCCCCGGGCGCAAGGCGGCGGGGTCGGCAAAGCGGGTGAACTGGTATAGCGCGGCCACTTTCAGCATCAGGTCTGTTAGCGCTGATGGACCAGGGCCTGCAAGCACTTCGCTTGACGCCCCCGCCGGGCACACTTACGCAAGTTGCGTGAACCCCGCACCCTTGGGAGGCCGCGATGAACGCCGCAACCGAAGCCCTGATCGTGATCGACGTGCAGAATGACTTCTGCCCCGGCGGTGCCTTGGCCGTGACCGGCGGGGATGAGATCATCGGCCGGATCAACGACCTGATGGGCGATTTTACCACCGTCGTCCTGACGCAGGACTGGCATCCCGCCGACCATAGCAGCTTTGCTGCGAACCATCCCGGCGCGGCCCCGTTCAGCCTGACGCAAATGCCCTATGGCCCGCAGGTCCTGTGGCCCACCCATTGCGTGCAAGGCACGTCAGGGGCCGCTTTCCACAGCGCCTTGCGGACGGACCCCGCGCAACTGGTTGTGCGCAAAGGCTTTCGTGCCGGGATCGACAGCTATTCCGCCTTCTTCGAAAACGACCAGACCACCCCCACCGGGCTTGACGGCTATTTGCAGAGCCGGGGCGTGACTCGGTCACCTTTGTCGGCCTCGCGACGGATTACTGCGTGGCCTATTCCGCGCTGGATGCCGCGCGGCTGGGGTTTACCGCCCGCGTCCTCATGGGGGCCTGCCGCGCGATTGACCTCAACGGCTCCCTCGTCGAGGCGGAAGCGAAACTGCGCGCCGCTGGCGTTGCCTTGGAGGCCTGAGCATGGTCGACATCGCCACCCGCGTCTGGAACCACAAGTGGAAGATCGACCCGATCGTGCGGTCGCTGATCGACACTGACTTTTACAAGCTTCTGATGTGCCAGTCGATTTTCCGCAACAAGCCGGAAACGAACGTGGTCTTCACCTTGATCAACCGGTCGACCAAGATCCGCCTGGCCGACCTGATCGATGAAGGCGAGTTGCGTGAACAACTGGACCACGTCCGGTCCCTCTCGCTGACCCGGGGGGAAAGCACCTGGCTGCGGGGCAACACCTTTTACGGCAAGCGCCAGATGTTCCGCCCCGATTTCATGGAGTGGTTCGAAAACCTGCGCCTGCCGGCCTATCATCTGGAAAAGCATGACGGCCAGTTTCAGCTGACGTTTGAGGGGACCTGGCCCGATGTAATGCTCTGGGAAATCCCGGCCCTTGCCGTGCTGATGGAACTGCGCAGCCGCGCCGTTTTAAACACCATGGGCAAGTTTGAATTGCAGGTGCTCTATGCCCGTGCGATGACCCGCGCCTGGGAAAAAATCGAACGCCTGCGCCGGATTGACGGATTGAGGATCGCCGATTTCGGCACAAGGCGGCGGCATTCCTTCCTTTGGCAGGACTGGACCGTGCAGGCGATGCAGGAAGGCCTTGGCGCGAAATTCATCGGCACCTCGAACTGCAAGATCGCGATGCTGCGCGATATCGAGGCAATCGGCACCAACGCGCATGAACTGCCGATGGTCTACTCCGCGCTGGCTGACAGCGATGCCGAACTGCGCCAGGCCCCCTATCAGGTGCTGGCCGACTGGCAGGAAGAACATGACGGCAACCTGCGGATCATCCTGCCTGACACCTATGGCACCGAAGGGTTCCTGAAGAACGCGCCCGACTGGCTGGCGGGCTGGACCGGCATCCGCATCGACAGCGGTGACCCGGCCACCGGCGCAGAAATCGCGATCCGCTGGTGGCAGGACCGAGGCGAAGACCCGCGGCAGAAGCTGGTGATCTTCTCCGATGGTCTCGACGTGCCCAAGATCGAAGAGTTGCACGCCCGGTTCAAGGGCCGGGTCAAAGTGTCCTTCGGCTGGGGCACCATGCTGACAAACGATTTCCGCGGCCTGGTCGACGGCGATGCGTTGGCCCCGTTCAGCCTGGTCTGCAAGGCACAAAGCGCCAATGGGCGGCCGACGGTGAAACTTTCGGACAACCCGGCCAAGGCGATGGGACCGGCGGATGAGATTGAGCGCTACAAGCGGGTCTTCGGTGTCGGCGCACAACCGGCGCTGGAGGTGGTGGTCTAGACCACCGGGCACGATTTTTCTGCGAAAAATCAACCTTGGTCAGGCGGTCAGCACAACCTCGGCCCAGCGCACGGCACGGGCCAAGTGGCTGCGGTGGATCGGGTCATCGGCCCCGAGGCGCGGCATCGTCCAGCCGACCGAGGCACAGGTGCGGGCCAGGGTGAACGCCTCGACCAGCGCGGTGTCGGTCGTGCCGTAGCCTGCCATCAAGGCGTCGCGGATGGCTGGATAGGCGGGTTCGTAAAGGTTCTGGCTGAGGACCGTGCCCAGATCATAAAGCCGGAAGCCAAAGCCTGAATCGTCAAAGTCGATCAGCGCAACCGCCTGCCCGTCGACCAGCACATTTTCCCGCAGCACATCAGCATGGATCAGCCCCTGGTCGCCCGATAGCCGCTCCCGCAGGGCGTCACGGGCGCGAAAAAGAACCGCGCGCTGGTCAACGGTTGCCACTGGGTGATCCCAGAACCGGCCCCAGAACGGCGCCTCGCCCACCAGACCGTCAAGGTCCCAATGCGGCCGGATGAAGCCCTCTGGCAAAGACAGCACATCCGTCGCCCGGTGCAGCCGCGCCAGAAGCACGCCCAGCGCGTGGTGCAGGTCCATCGTCTGCGCCAAGGGGCGGGCGAAGGGCACCCCGGCCTCGCCCAGGGCCTCCCCCTCCAGCCACTGGATGGCCGAGGCGTGGCGGCCGTTGGACAGGATGACCAGTACCTCACCCTCAAGCGATGGCATTGCCGCCGGAACCGCCAAGCCGGCCCGCGCCATGGCATCGCACCACCACAGCTCTGACCCGATCGACGCTGCAGACTGATAGCCCACCCGGTGCAGCCGCAACGCTGCGCGCCCCACAGGCAGCGCCATCTCGTAAACCACGTTCTCGCGGTCCCGCAGAAGGCGGGTGAGCCGCCCACCCCAATGCGCCGCCGCCTCAGCCGCCAGACCTGCGGTCATTCCTCATCGCCGATCTTGCCGCGCAAGGATTTTACCTCGCCCCGCTGGGTTTTGGCGGCGATCCGGCGGCGCTGGCTGCCCAAGGTGGGCTTGGTGGCAATCCGGCGCTTTGGCACCACAAGCGCAGCGCGGATCATCTCGACCAGCCGCTCACGCGCAATCTCGCGGTTTCGGGCCTGGCTTCGGGTGTCATCGACCTGCAGGACAATCGCGCCTTCCAGCGTCCATTTCCGCCCAGCCAGCTTTTTCAGCCGTGTTTTCACCGAGGATGCCAGATGCGGCGACCGCTCAGCCTCAAAGCGCAATTCCACCGCAGTTGAGACCTTGTTGACATTCTGTCCACCAGGGCCGGAAGCCCGCATGAAGCTTTCGGTCAGTTCCCAATCAGCGATGGCAAGGGTTTCGGTGATGTGCAACATAGAACAATTTTTCTGCGAAAAATTGAAGGGATGCAATTCTTCGCAGAAGAATTGTGGGGCAAAGAGAAAGGGTTGCCGGAGTGCGGCAACCCTTTCCGAGATCCAAGGAGATGAGCCAGTTAGGCATCAAAATCCAATTGGTGGTCTGTTTACCTGAAGGGCTGCCTTCAGAAAACAATCCCTCCAACTGTCCCGACACGTCTCTCCACTATCACTCTGGACACTGGATCACCTCCTTTCAAA
This sequence comes from Paracoccaceae bacterium, assembly GCA_012036325.1. Taxonomy (GTDB): domain Bacteria; phylum Pseudomonadota; class Alphaproteobacteria; order Rhodobacterales; family Rhodobacteraceae; genus Tabrizicola. The sequence goes on along the minus strand of JAAUPC010000056.1, from coordinate 6,349 downwards.
TGGTTGCCGATAAGGAGAGGTTGACACAGATTTTGTGTTTGTCAAAACAATTTACGCAAGCCCTGCGATTACCCTCGCAACTGCCAATCGGAATGGCACAAGTGCCAAAATGGCAAGCAAAAGCTTGATCAGCCAATCGGCCAGGGCAAGCGAAACCCAAAACGGCGCCTCGGGCCCAAGGCCCAGTAGTGGTGTCGCGGCACCGGCCCAGGACACATCATTCCAGGCTCCAGCACGGTCAGCGTGGCCGAAAACGCGATGCTGAAGAACAGCGCGGTATCAACGCTGGAAGAGACCAGCGTCGACACCAAGGGTGCCCGCCACCAGGCACCATCCCGCAGCCGGTTGAAGACGGCAATATCCAGAAGCTGCGCGCAAAGGAATGCGATCCCCGACCCCAAGGCGATACGCAAGGTGACGAGGGGGCCAAATTCGCCCATCACTTGCGTGCCGATGAACGAGCAGACCACCCCCACCGCAAAGCCCACCAGCACCACGCGGCGAGCGACTGCCGGACCGGCAAGCCGGTTGGTCAGGTCAGTGACCAGAAAGGCAAAGGGATAGGTCAGCGCGCCCCAGGTGAGGTAAGCGCCCAAGGGATATTGGACCAGGATGTTGGACGCGGTGACGACCACCGCCATGGCGATGACGCCGGCAAGAAGAATGCGCATGGGCATGTTTCCGTTTTTGCAAGGTTGCGGAGACTTGGCCCCGTCAGGAGCGAGGGCCGCCTATACCCGCCCGGCACCCCTGTCAACGGGTCAGGTCACTCCAGCACCGACTGGCACTGCCTTGGCAGGTCCGCCATAGTGAACTCGCGCGGAGTCTTTTTCCGCGGCGTATCCTCATCCGCCGGTTTCTTTTTCTTTGTCGGCTTAGGCGGGTCAAGGTAGTCGGTCACCCACCACATCAACGTCTCGTCACAGCCGTTGCCGTTTTTCGACAGTTCCGCCACCGTGGGCGTCTGTGTCTCGCACAGGCGTGCGCCTTCGGGGCATTTCAGGCGGACATGGAAATGCGTGTCATGCCCCGCGACCGGGCGGATTTTCTGCAGCCATTTCTTGTCCGAGGTCTTGGCGGTCTTGCACATCTCGATCTTGACCGCCGCTGCCACGAAAATCCGGTCGACCCGCGGATCAAGCGCCGCTTCCTGCAGCAGGCGGTGATGCACCTTCGTCCAGTTTTCGGTCACCGACCGCTGGTCCGCTGACCGCACAGGGATAGAGCTGATATCCTCCCTCTCGCCTTCGCTTAACCCCAGGCTGCGGGGCGGCAACATCCAGATGTCGGCATCCAGCCCGATCTGGTGGCTGGCGTGGCCGGATGTCATCGGCCCGCCGCGCGGCTGGCTGATGTCACCGATATAAAGCCCGCGGCCATAGCCGATGTCTGCCGCCTTGGCCGACAGGTCCATCAGATACTGGATCATCACCGGATGGCCCCAGTTGCGGTTGCGCGACAGCCGCATCGCCTGCCAGGTCGGCCCGGTTTCCGGCAGTTCCACCAGCCCCGCCCCGCAGCCCCGCGCATAGGACCCGATCGGCATCGCATCCTGCGCCGAGGGTTGGTTCTTGGCCCCGAACAGTTTGTTGGCCAGCGTTTCGGCCGCAGCCGGAGAGGCCAGCATCACGGCGATGGCAAAGGCGGGCAGCAGGATCACGGGGCCAATTCTCCCTTTGGTTTCACAAAGGATAGCAAGATCAACCCGATCAGGAACAGCGTGATCAAGGGCGCTATGCCAATGCGCTGCGATCCGCTGACAGTCGTGACCAGCGCAATCAGGGCGGGGGCCATGAAACTGGCCACCTTTCCGGACAGGGCATAAAGCCCGAAGGCTTCGGTCGCGCGGTCGGGGCTGGTGTGGCGGGCCATCATCGTCCGGCTGGCCGCCTGCAGCGACCCCCCGGCTGCGCCAATCAACGCACCGCAGGCAAAGAATATCTGGTCCGGCAGGCCTGAGGCCGGGTCAAGCGCCACGCCCCACAGGCTTTCGCGGGTCATGCCCACCATCAGCGTGCAGACCCCGATCAGCACCAGGATCGACAGGATGATCACCGGCTTCGGCCCGAACCGCCGGTCCGCGCGCCCGCCGATGAAGGCCGCCACCATCGCCGTCACCGCGCCCACGATCCCGAAGATTCCGATCTGAATGATCGACCAGCCCAACACGCCTGACGCATAGACCCCGCCAAACCCGTAAAGCGCATTCAGCGCGTCGCGGTAAAAAAGGGATGAGGCCAGATAGGCCGCCAGGCTGCGCCTGTAGCGCAAGGACCGGATCAGATCACGCAGGCTTGCCATCGCGCGGCCCACATGCAGGGGGCGTGCGTCGGTCTTGGGTTCCTTCACCCACAGAAAGAACGGGATCATGAAAAGCACGAACCAGATCGCCGTGAAGGGTCCCACCGCCCGCGTCCCCTCACGTGCTTCGGGGTCAAGACCGAAGAGCGGCTCCATCCCCAACAACGTCAGCCCGCTGTCGGCCCCTTCGGCAAAGAACAACAGCATGATGACCAGCGCCAGCAGGCCGCCAAGATAGCCAAACGCAAAGCCGGAGCCTGAGATCGCCCCCAGATCGTCGGCCAGCGTCAGAGACGGCATTAACGCGTTGGTGAAGATGGTGGCAAACTCCATCCCGATGAAGCCGATGCCGAAGAGGCAGACCGCCCAAAGCAGCATGCTGGCCTCACCCCCCGGGGCCACCCACCACAGACCGAACGCCCCCACGACGTAGAAAGCCGAAAAGATCCAGACCCAGACCAGCCGCCGCCCGGTGCCATCGGCAATCGCACCCAGGATCGGCGCAAGCACGGCAATGGTCAATGACGCGATGGCCAGACCCCAGCCCCAATAGGCCTGCGCCGCGGCCTTGGCGGCCTCGACCTCCATCCCGGTGCCCATGTAATAGCCGCGAGCAATCTCGGCGAAGTAGGGGCCGAAGATGAAGGTCAGAAGAAGGGTGCTATAGGGTTGGCTGGCCCAGTCGAAGAAATACCAGCCCCAGATGCGTTTGCGCGCGGTTACCATGCCTGCTCCCTTGGTTGCGCATATCAGAAGCCCGAAACGGCCACTTGCGCAAGCGCGGGCTTAGCGGGCAGGCGGCCAGGGCGCGTGGCCTCAGCCTCGATCCAGGCCTGCACCCAAAGTGGCAGGGTCGGGCCGTCCGGGGCCACGCCCAAAGCCACCGCCATTTCAGACGGCGGAACGATCCCGGCCTTTGACACGATGGCCGATCGGATAAGGACATGCGACGTGCACTCCTCGCCCTTCCACATTGACTGTTCCATATAGACGAAGCGATTGTCCCAACCGATGCAGCGCGTGTGCATTTTCAGCCGCGAAAAGACCGTGACCCGACGGCGATAGCGCGTGGTCGACCCTGCCACCGTCAGCCCCCAGCCCTTGGCGCGCAACAACGCCTCAAACCCGGTACGACGAGACAGGGGCAGTCGGCCAAGGTCAAACAAGGTTAGCGTGCGGCCATTGTTCAGCTCCACCCAAGGGTCAAGATCCCAGGGCCAGCAGGTCACCGTGCTGACATGGGTTTCAAAGAGACCAAGCGGCGGCATCCGGCGCGCCCGCGCCATTTCAGTGACCATGCGGATGAACGGGTACATCAAGACCTCCGGTTACGCCGCAGGCGTGGCCCGGGCGCGCGCCCGCGTCAAGTCAGACGCTGCGGAACGGGTCGCATGGGGCATTGCCCTTCCCGCGCCCTGCGGCTACCTCTGACCAAACCCGCAAGCGGAGCGCCCGATGACCTCGATCTTCCAGATCCTGATGCTGATCCTTGATGTCGCGCAGTTCATCCTGATCGCCCATATCATCATGAGCTGGCTGATCAATTTCCAGGTCCTGAACCTGCGTCAGCCCTTGGTCGCCTCAATCTGGGACGGGCTGAACCGGCTGTTGGAGCCGCTTTATTCCCGCATCCGCGCGCTTTTGCCCAATATGGGCGGGCTGGATCTGGCGCCCCTCGTGGTGCTGTTGGGGATCATCGCCCTTCGGATCGTCTTGACGAACAACGCCGCCGTCTTCCTTTGACGGGCGCCTGACAGCCTTGGACCGCGCCGCACAGCTTTTGCACTCCGTCTTCGGCTTTCCCGATTTCCGCCCTGGTCAGGCAGAGATCGTGGAGGCCGTGCTGGAAGGGCGCAACACGCTGGCCATCATGCCCACTGGTGGCGGGAAATCTTTGTGTTTTCAACTGCCTGCCCTCTGTCGCGATGGGCTCACGGTCGTCATCTCCCCCCTGATCGCCCTGATGCGCGACCAGGTCCGCGCGCTGAGGGCCGCGGGGGTTGAGGCGGGGGCGCTGACCTCGGGCAACACCGATGAAGAGACGGAAGAGGTCTTCGCCGCCCTCGATGCAGGACGGCTGAAGCTGCTCTACATGGCCCCGGAACGCCTCGCCTCGTCTGCGACGGCCACCCTTCTGCGCCGCGTCGGCTGCAGCCTGATCGCTGTGGATGAGGCGCATTGCGTCAGCCAATGGGGCCATGACTTCCGCCCCGATTACCTGCGGATTGGCGAACTTCGCCGCATGCTTCGCGTCCCCCTCGCCGCTTTCACCGCCACGGCGGATGAAGAGACCCGGGCCGAGATCGTCACCCGCCTTTTTGACGGTGAAGCCCCGGCCACATTCCTGCGCGGCTTTGACCGGCCGAACATCCATCTTGCCTTCGCGGTCAAATCCACGCCGCGCGACCAGATCCTGCGCTTTGCCGCCGCCCGCAAAGGCCAGTCCGGCATCGTCTACTGCGGCACCCGCGCCAAGACCGAGGTGCTGGCCCAGGCCCTGCGTGAGGCCGGCCATCCGTCAGTCGCCTACCACGGCGGGATGGAGGCCGAGGCGCGCCGTCAGGTGGAAATCCGCTTTCAGCGTGAGGATGGGCTGATCGTCGTTGCCACCGTCGCCTTCGGCATGGGGATCGACAAGCCCGATATCCGTTGGGTCGCCCATGCCGATCTGCCAAAGTCGATCGAGGGCTACTACCAAGAAATCGGCCGTGCCGGTCGCGACGGCTCGCCCGCCGAAACGCTTACCCTTTACGGCCCCGACGACATCCGCCTCCGCCGGTCCCAGATCGACGAAGGCGCCGCCCCCGCTGACCGCAAGGCCGCCGACCATGCCCGGCTGAACGCGCTTCTGGGGCTGGCCGAAGCGCTGAAATGCCGCCGCCAGGTCCTTTTGGGCTACTTCGGCGAGGCGGCCGAACCTTGCGGCAACTGTGACCTTTGCGACCGCCCGGCCCAGCTTTTCGACGCGACCGAGGCGGTGCGCAAAGCCCTGTCTGCCATCCTGCGGACCGGGGAATACTTTGGCGCAGGCCACCTGATCGACATCCTGACCGGCAACGCGACGGCCAAGGTGCGCGAACGCGGCCATGATCAACTGCCCACCTATGCCGTCGGGCGTGACCTCTCCAAGGCCGCCTGGGGGGCGGTGTTTCGGCAGATGATGGGCCAGGACCTCGTCCGTCCTGACCCCGACCGCCATGGCGCGCTCCGCATGACCGAGGCTGCCCGCCCAATCCTGCGCGGCGAGGCGCAAGTGACCTTGCGGCGCGACACCGTGGCATCTGCCAGCGACCGAAGCCCCGTGCGGGCTCAGGTGGCCGAAGAAGATGTGGGGCTTCTGGCCATGCTGAAGGCCCGTCGCAGGGCCCTGGCCGAGGCGCAGAATGTGCCAGCCTATGTCGTCTTCCCCGACAAGACCCTGATCGAGATGGCCGAACAGAAGCCAGCAACGCTGGATCAGATGGCCGGGATCACCGGCGTTGGGGCCCGCAAGCTGGAAAGTTACGGCTCGGCCTTTCTGGAGGTCATCAACGGCGCGACCGAAACCTTGCACCCCGCACGGATGCGGTTGGTTGGCAAGCCGGAGGGCGCCGTATTTGACCGGCTGGCAGAGGTGCAACTGGAACTGTCACGCGGCGAGGACGGGACTGGAAAATATCTCAGCTGCACCCATTCCACCTTGCGCCAGATCGCCGAGCGGCGGCCTTCGACCCTGAGCGAGCTGCAGGACATCCAGGGCATGGGAGAGCTGAAGGTCGAACGCTTCGGCGCGGCCTTTCTGTCCGTCCTGCGCGAGGGCTGAGGGGCCTGTCCCGGGCTGGGACAAATAGAATTTTTTTGTTTCAGTGGCCTTATTCGCCATTCAGGTTTGCTTGACCAATCAGCGCTGAGCGCCGGGGCTGGCCGCCGGGGGTTCCCCCCCCGGACCCCCGGAGTATTTGTCAAAAGAGCAAATGGTAAGTAAAGCGTGCCCAAACCCAGATTGCTCTTTTTCCAAATACTCCCCGCGGAGCGGCCCACCGCCAGCCGCAGGCCCGCAGCCCTTGCC
>JAAUPC010000055.1 GCA_012036325.1 Paracoccaceae bacterium | reverse complement strand
AAGAGTCCTTTGTCTCCGGCTGGATGACCGTCCGCGGCATCCGCCGCCGCCGCGCCTTGGGGACAGGGTTTGTCCTGTCCCGACCACGCCGACTGGCAGGGCCTGAACGACGCAATCCGCGCCACGAGGGCGGAACGCGTCTACGTCACCCACGGCTACACCACCCCCTTCCGTCAGTGGCTTGACACCCAAGGCTACGACGCCGGGATCGTCGAAACCCAGTTCACCGGCGACGATGTTGAAACTCCTGACGAAGCGCAGGTCACCCAATGAACCGCTTCGCCGCCCTCTTCGCCGCCCTTGACGGCACCACCAAGACCAGCGCGAAAACCGCTGCCATTGCCGACTACTTCCGCACCGCACCCGATGCTGACCGCGTCTGGACCATCGCGCTTCTTACCGGCCGCCGCCCAAAACGCGCCGTCAACGCGACCGAGCTGCGCCTTTGGGCGGCCGAGGCTGCGGGCATCCCTGACTGGCTGTTTGAGGAAAGCTATACCGTCGTTGGCGATCTGGCCGAAACCATCGCCCTCCTCCTGCCGCCCGCCACTGCAACCGTTGAGCTGACACTCGACCAAGCCATCCGCAGCCTGATCCAGCTCACCGGCCAAACGATCGAGGCCCGCAAGGCCGCCGTGCGGGCGGCATGGTCGCAGCTGCCAACGACGGAACGGTTCCTTTTCAACAAACTCCTGACTGGCGGTTTCCGCATGGGCGTGGCGCAGGGCCTGCTGACCCGGGCGTTGGCGCAGGCAACGGGGGTTGAGGAAGCCACCCTCGCCCACCGCCTGATGGGCAACTGGGACCCCGCGCGCACCCCCTTCGCCGCCCTGATCGCTGGCGACAGCCCCACCGATGGTGGCGATGTCCGCCCCTACCCCTTTGCCCTTGCCAGCCAGCTTGAAGACGGCCCCGAAAGCCTGGGGGGTCTAGAAGACTGGCTGGCCGAATGGAAATGGGACGGCATCCGCGGCCAGTTGATCGCCCGCCCCGGTGCCTTTGCCTTATGGAGCCGGGGGGAGGAGCTGATCACTGACCGCTTTCCCGACCTTGCCCCCTTGGCTGATTTCCTGCCCCCCGGCACGGTGATCGACGGCGAAATCCTCGCCTGGGATGCCGCCCAGAACCGCCCCATGCCCTTTGCCGCCCTGCAAAAGCGCATCGGTCGCAAGACCGTGCCGAAATCCCTTCTCACCGAAGCCCCGGCAAAGCTTCTGGCTTATGACCTTCTGGAGGATGCAGGCCAGGACCTCCGCGATCAGCCCCTCTCCTACCGCCGCGCACGGCTGGAGGCGATTATCACCGCCCTCCCCCCCCGGTCTGCCGCTGGCCACCTCCCCCACCATCCCCGCGCCAGATTGGGACAGGCTGGCAAAGATCCGCGCCACCGCAAGGGAGGAAGGGGCCGAGGGCCTGATGCTGAAACGCGCCACCTCATTCTACTTCGCCGGGCGCAAGCGCGGCGACTGGTGGAAGTGGAAGCTTGACCCCTGGACCGTCGATTGCGTGATGCTTTACGCCCAGGCCGGACATGGGCGCAGGGCCAACCTTTTCACCGACTTCACCTTCGGCGTCCGGCATGGCAATGAGATCGTGCCCTTCACCAAGGCCTACTCCGGCCTGACCGACGCCGAATTCAACGAGATCACCCGCTGGGTGCAGAAAAACACCCTCGAACGCTTTGGCCCGGTGCGGAAGGTGCCGGCCGAACTGGTGTTCGAGGTGGGTTTCGAAGGCATTCAGGCCAGCCCGCGCCACAAATCGGGGATAGCACTGCGCTTTCCCCGCATGCTGCGCTGGCGTCGCGACAAGCCGGTGGAGGAGATCGACACCCTCGACAGCCTGCGTGCCCTTCTTCAGGCGGCAAGCTGACCTCAGCCCATAAACCCAAATTCCTTAAGCAAGGAATTTGCCAAATTTCTTGCTTAAGAAATTTGATCCTCCCCCAGCCGGGGTTGCGCATCCCGGGCCCCGACCCCTAGATGACTTTCAAGCGCCCCAAAAGGACCTCGCACATGACACTGCCCCTGCCTCACCCCGTCTTCGACGCCAACACCATAGGGGGCAGCTTCGGTGACCTCCCCGATTGGGACCTGACCGACCTCTACCCAAGCCCCGACGCCCCCGAATACGCCGCCGACATGGCCGAGTTGGAGCGCGCCTGCGCCGCCTTTGCGGCCACCCATGAGGGGCACCTAGGCAGCCTTGATGCTGCGGGCCTTCTGGCCTGTGTCGAGGAATACCAGCGCATCGACGTCATCGCCGGGCGGCTGATGTCCTATGCGGGCCTGCGCTACTATCAAAACACCATGGACCCCGAACGCGCCCAGTTCATGGGCAACGCACAGGACCGCGTGACCAACGCTACGACGCCCCTGGTATTCTTCAGCCTCGAATTCAACCGCCTGGAAGAGGCGCATCTGACCCGCCTGATGGCCGAAAGCGCAGGCCTTGCGCGCTACAAGCCGGTCTTCGACCGCATGCGCGCCATGCGCCCGCACCAGCTTTCGGATGAACTGGAAAAGTTCCTGCATGACGAAAGCGTGGTCGGCGCCAGCGCCTGGAACAAACTTTTCGATGAAACCATGGCGGGCCTGATGTTCACCGTCGCGGGTGAGGCGGAACCGCTGAACCTTGAAGCCACCCTCAACCTTCTGACCGACCCCGCCCGCCCCCGGCGTGAGGCGGCGGCACGCGCCCTGGCCGAGGTGTTTGACAAAAATGTCAAACTTTTCGCCCGCATCCATAACACCCTGACGAAAGAGAAGGAAATCCACGACCGCTGGCGCAAGATGCCGACACCCCAGCACGGCCGCCACCTCTCCAACCATGTGGAACCTGAGGTGGTCGAGGCGTTGCGCAACGCCGTTGTCGCCGCCTACCCCAAGCTGAGCCACCGCTACTACCGGCTGAAGGCGAAATGGATGGGGCTGGACAAGCTGCAGGTCTGGGACCGCAACGCGCCTTTGCCGACCGAAGCCCCGCGTCTGGTGAACTGGCCCGAAGCCCGCGCCACCGTGACCGATGCCTACGCCGCCTTTGACCCAAGGATGGCCGACCTCGCGACGCCCTTCTTCGATAAGGGCTGGATCGACGCTGGCGTCAAACCCGGCAAGGCCCCCGGCGCCTTTGCCCACCCGACCGTGACCACCGTCCACCCTTACGTGATGCTGAACTACCTCGGCAAACCGCGTGATGTGATGACCCTGGCGCATGAGCTTGGCCATGGAGTCCACCAGGTTCTGGCGGCGGGCCAGGGCGAACTTCTCGCCTCCACCCCCCTGACGCTTGCCGAAACCGCCAGCGTCTTCGGCGAGATGCTGACCTTCCGCAAACTTCTCGACGGCGCAAAAACCCCGGCCGAAAAGAAGACCCTCCTCGCCGGTAAGGTCGAAGACATGATCAACACGGTCGTCCGCCAGATCGCCTTCTACGATTTCGAATGCAAACTCCACGCCGCCCGCGCCGAAGGGGAACTGACCCCCGACGACATCAACGCGCTCTGGATGTCCGTCCAAGCCCAGTCCCTGGGCGACGCCTTCGACTTCATGGACGGGTATAAGACCTTCTGGGCCTATATCCCGCACTTCGTCCACTCGCCCTTCTACGTCTACGCCTATGCCTTCGGCGACGGCTCGTGAACGCGCTTTACGCGGCCTATGCCAGCGGCATGCCGGGGTTTGAGGACAAGTATTTCGACATGCTGAAAGCGGGTGGATCGAAGCACCACAGCGAGCTTCTGGCCCCCTTCGGCCTCTCGCTGTCCGACCCCGCCTTCTGGGACAAGGGCCTTTCCATGATCGCAGGCTTCATTGACGAGCTTGAGGCGATGGAGGACTAAGCCAACCTGCAGCCCCGCCAACACCCACTGGCGGGGCACCTCAACACGGCCAAGGGTGATCCCGGCGCGAAATTGTCGTCAATCCGGACCCCCATCGCCCCAAGCGTCTTGCACGGGACCACAAGGTCCATACATCCCCCCTCCCGAAGCGCGCGGTTTCGTCGCGGCTTGTCGGGCTGGTGGGGAAGATGACCGATGCCTCTCATTCTGCAAGCCTTGCCGCTGTCCCTGAAAACCTTCTGGCGTTACCTTGCCATCCTGCCGATCCTGGGGGTCATCGCCTGCCTTCTGCTGCTGGCCAGTTTCATCCCGCTGGTGGGGTTGGTCGTCCCCGGCACGGTATATGCCTATTGCCTGATGACCGGCCTGCGCTGTGCCCTTGCGGCGCGGGGGCACAACACCGACCCCGGCTTTGGCCACATGCTGCGGGCGGGGGTGGTCTTCTGCCTGTTGACCATGGCCGCCACCTTCGTGATCGAAGCTGCCGCCGTGCTGATGCCTTTGGGCCTAAGTCACGCCTTTGGCTGGCTGGAGGGGTTGGTGGACGACGATCCCCGCCTCCTTGCGTTTGTCGGCGGGGTCTTTGGCCTCTTGATCCTGTTTTCCATGCTCTGGACCGCCGCCCTTGCCGTGCCGATGACCTTTGCCGTCGCCGGGACCAGCCGTGGCGCGGGCCTCAACCCGCTTGACGGGATTGGCACCGGGATGATCGGCTTCACACTGATCAGCATCATCTGGATGATCGGCGGCAGCTTTTTCTCGGTCTTTGGCGAGGTGGCTACAGTCCTGGCACTTCTCTTCGAAACCATCCGCGCCGTGATCGCCGCCGAAGACCCGGGCTGGGACTGGGGCATCAGCCCCATGTCCCTCTTGGGGGGCACGCTCTGGATGGCCTGGGCCTCAAGCTGGTTCTTTTCTGCTGCGGTCCTCTATTGGGAACGGGCCGTTGCCCGCCGGAAAGCCACCTCGCAGGCCAGCGTCGACGCAGCGCGCGTGTCGTCCGAAGATTTGCGGGCCCTGCGTCACGCCCGGATGCGCGGGACGGACGGCCCGCCTTCCTGATTACATCCGGCGGATCGCCAGTTGGGTCAGGTCCGCCAGATGCCCTTCCAGCAAAGCCGCCGCCTCATCCATGGTGGCGGCGCTGGCATCGGCATCCACGATCCGGGCGATGTCGGGGTCCTGGCCGACGATCTGGCCCGCGACCAGGATCCAGATATGCGGGCAGCGGATGCGCAAGGCCACGATCAGCCGCGCCGTCGCAAAGGTCATTGACGGCAGCGAGGCCGAGAGGCCCAGCATCGCAGGCTGCAACCGGGTGATTTCCGCGACCAGCGCGTCATGCCCCAGCCCAAGACGCAAGGAAATGTCCCAGCCCTTGCGCCGCATCGTGTCAGCCGCGATGGTCGCTCCGATCCCGTGCACTTCGCCCGGAACGCTTGCGAACACCGCCTCGGCCCCCGGCGGGGCGGTCAGCCGTTCGGCCAGAAAGACGACCCGCAGGTCACGCAAGATGCCGTAGATCCGCCCGGCCCCCAGGATGACTTCGGCCGCCGTCGCCTCATCCCGCTCCCAGCGGGTGCCAAGGCGGCGGGCGGCTTCGGCCAGATAGGCATGATAGATCGTGTCGGCCGACATGCCGTCCAGCCGCGCGCTCTGCACCAGATCGGCGGCCGCGGTATCATCGCGCGACAGCAAGGCATCGCAAAGATGCTCGATCGCGGCATTGCCCGGCAAGTCCGCCGACAGGTCGACCGGGCCTTCGCTGCGGCTGACCCGCAAGATCACCTCACGCGCCAAGACCCGCAGCGCGGCCACCGGCAAGGTTGCCCCGCGTCGTTCCAGATGTTCCTGCGCCCGCGCCACCTGTGGCACCAAAAGCCCGGGGATCTGGTGATAACCTTCAGTCATCGGCGTGCCTTCCAGGTGAAGAAGCAAAGAGGAACCGGTCACAAGAGCATTGTATACGGTCGGACACAAAGCCAGCACGCAAACCTCGGCGTTGTAGCTGGGCGCTTTCAGAGCGCGGCGGGCCCCGGGGTAGTCTTCTCTCGATGATAACGACGACTCAGCGAAGCCTATCACACCGCCGTGACCATGCACCCAAATTCGCCGCTGCACCGCAGAAGGCGAACAGGATCAAATCTCGACCGCCACGTCGTAGACCCGGTCCATCATGGCTTGCGTGCCCCGGACAAACTCCAGCGGGCAAGGATAGGCCGCTCCGGTCCGCACCGACCGACCGAAAGCCTCGACCTGCAGCTTGTAGTGGTTCGCGGTCGGGAAACGCTCGACGATCACGCGATTGCCGTTCTGGTGCAGCTCCACCTCGGCCAGGTCGTTGACATTGGCGTTGAACGGCCCGCCTTCCAGCCGGATCATGCCCTCGGTGCCCTGGAATGTCGCCACCTGCCGGTTGTACATCCGCATCGAGGTCATGGACCCATAGGTAAAGCGCCCGTTCGGCCCCTCCATCGTGGCCGCCACCTGCGCGAAAGTGTCCACGCCGTTGTCGCGGTGGATGCGGGCCGAGATGTCCACCGGCTCGGCCCCGGTGACAAAGCGCATCGACCCGAAAGTGTAGACCCCGATGTCGCGCAAGCTGCCGCCCCCGGTTTCGGGCTTCATCCGGATGTTGCCCATATCAGTCAGGTTGAAGCTGAAGGCCACATCGGCATGGACCAGCGTGCCGATCTCACCCGCCGCCAGCCATTCCTTGGCGCGCTGCCACTGCGGGTGGTGCACGATCATGTAGGCCTCGGCCGCCAGAAGGCCGGTCCGGTCCCGCGCGCCGATAATCTGGTCAATCTCGCGCGCCTTCATCGCGATGGGCTTTTCGGTCAGCACATGCTTGCCCGCCGCCAGCGCCTTCAGCGTCCATTCCACGTGCAGATGGTTCGGCAGCGGAATATAGACCGCGTCAATCGACGGGTCGGCCAGCAGCGCCTCATAGCTGGAATGCACGGCAATCCCGGGGCAGAAGGCGCGGAACCCCTCGGCCTTGGCCGGGTCCGAGGTCGCAAGTGCTGCAAGTTCGGCACCCTCGGCGGCATGGATCGCTGGCGCCATATGTTCGCGCGCGAATCTTGCAGCGCCCAGCACGCCCCATCTGACCGGTTTCATGGCAGTGTCCCCCCGTTGACCTTACGGGGGGCATTTGCGCCGAAATCTGCCGATCATTCAACCCGCCGAAACCGCAGAAACGTCATCAGGCCGAAGGGTCGCACCTGGACCTGCTCTTCCAGCTTCAGCTTCGGGTGACCCAACACCCGCGCCATCTCGAAATCGGCATGCCAGCCCAGAAGGTCCGCCAGGGGGGCCGCCAGCCGCTCGGCGAAAGACCAGCCCTCGGCCCGACCGGCGAAATGATTGGCGATCAGCACCGACCCGCCCGGGCGGCAGACGCGGACCATCTCGTCCAGCACCCGTTCAGGTTCCGGAACGACCGACATGATATGCATCGCGGCCACATGGTCAAACGAGGCATCAGCCAGGTCCATCGCCCGCGCGTCCATCTGGTAAAGCCCCGCCAGGTTGCGCAGGCCCAGCTTCGCCGCGCGCAGTTCCGCCTCGCGCAGCATCTCGGCCGAGACATCGATGCCCGTCACCGTGACCGCAGGCGCGTAATAGCCCAGCGCAAGACCGGTGCCGATCCCCACCTCAAGCACCGATCCGCCGGTTGCGTTCACATGTCGCGCGGCCAGAACGCGGCCACCTTGGGTGATCCGGCCAAAGGCAAGGTCATAGACCGGGGCCCAGCGGCGATAGGTCTTCTGAATAGCGTCTACTTGCATACATATGATTCCCTTGGTCTTTCAACCCTAGCCTGCGCAGCCAGCACGGAAATGCAAGTCAGATGGGCGTCAGCTTGATATGCCCTCGCGCACGGCCCTCAGGAAAAGCCCAAGGATCGCCGCCAGATAGATCAGCGACAGCGCCAAAAGCGTGAACCACGGATAGGTCAACAGCGCCGCCACCACCATCACCGACGCCACCAGCGCATAGCGCGCATAATCGGCAGCAATCGTGATCCGCTTCAGCGACGGGGTCCGCACCCGGCTGATCATCAAGACCCCGATCCCCACCATCCACAACGCCACAAGCACCGCAGGCAAGGCCACCACCCGGCCAAACCCCGCCTCGATGGCGAAGGCCAGATACATCGGCACCAGCGCCAGCATGGCCCCGCGGGCGACGGCACGCCGATAAAGACCGTCTTTTCCGCCGCCTCGCCTTCCGCGCGGCTGCCGACGTTGAACCGCGCCAACCGCAACATGCAGCAAACGGCATAGACAAGGACGGCAATCCAGCCAAGGCTCGTTTCCGGCCTGAGCGCCCAGAGATACAGCACCAGCCCCGGCGTCACGCCGAAGTTGACGAAGTCGCACAAGCTGTCCAGTTCCGCCCCGATGGCGCTTTCCGATTTCAGCATCCGCGCCAGGCGCCCGTCCAACCCGTCCAGCGCCGCCGCCGTGCCGATCAACAGGACCGCCATCGGGAAATTGCCTGCAATCGCAAAGCGAATCGCGGTCAGACCGGCGCAAAGGGCAAGGATCGACACCAGGTTCGGCAACAGCTTCAGCACCAGCATTTCGCGCGGTGCATCGGTCGGTTTGCGCGCCATCACTCGATCCGTGCAGCGCGTGCCGGGGCGTCTTGCCCGATCAGCGCAATCACCGTCTCACCGGCGCACATGGTCTGGCCAAGGGCCACCTGCGGCTCAACGCCCTCGGGCAGATAGACGTCAAGGCGGCTGCCGAACCGGATCAGGCCAAAGCGCTCACCGGTGCGCACAAGGTCGCCCGGCTGTTTCCAGCACATGATCCGCCGCGCGACAAGGCCTGCGATCTGGACCACCGCAATCTTGCGACCATCGGCCATCTCGATTGCCAGGGCGTTGCGTTCATTGTCCGTGCTGGCCTTGTCCAACGAGGCATTGACGAAGGTCCCCGGCCGATAGGCGACCGCGGTGATCTTGCCCGCAATCGGGGCACGGTTCACATGGCAGTTGAAGACCGACATGAAGACCGACACCCGGGTCAGTGCCTCGGGCCCCATCCCCAACTCAGGCGGCGGCACCGCGCGTTCGATCAGGCTGACCACGCCATCGGCCGGGCTGACCAGAAGCCCCGCATTCTGCGGCACTGCGCGCTTCGGGTCGCGGAAGAAATAATAGCACCAGACCGTCAGGCCCAGGCCCAGCCAGCCCAGCGGGTCCCAGATCCAGAACAGTACGACGGTAACCGCGCCAAAGATGGCCACAAATTTCCACCCCTCGGGGTGCATCGGCTTCAGGAAGGTGTCGATCATTTTCATGCCCGCCTCCTATCCCGCTGCGCGCTGGTTATCAAACGAAAAGCCCTGAGCCGCCGCGCAACCGGCACGGCAAGCCAGAGGTATGGCAAACTCCGGCCCGATTTTTCGCAGAAAAATCGTGTCACCCGGCGGCCTTAAGCCGGGATCACCATACCCTTGCCCTTGGCCAGTTCGCGCATCTTGGCCTGAAGCTTTTCAAAGGCCCGCACTTCGATTTGGCGAATGCGTTCGCGGCTGACCCCATAGCTTTCCGACAGGTCTTCCAGCGTGACCGGCTCTTCCGACAGGCGGCGCTGCATCAGCACGTCCTTTTCCCGGTCGTTCAGCACGGAAAGCGCCTGCGATAGCAAAGCGCGGCGTGCGTCAAGTTCGTCCTTGGCTTCATAGGCTTCGGCCTGATCGCTGTCTTCGTCTTCCAGCCAGTCCTGCCACTGCGCGCCGCCCTCTTCACTGCCGACCGTGGCGTTCAGGCTGGCGTCAGACCCGGACAGGCGCCGGTTCATGTCGATCACTTCGGATTCCGACACGTTCAGGTCGGTGGCGATCTTGGCCACATTCTCGGGCCGCAGATCGCCTTCTTCCAAAGCGCCGACCTTGGCCTTGGCCTTGCGCAGGTTGAAGAACAGTTTTTTCTGGGCAGAGGTGGTGCCCAGCTTCACCAGGCTCCACGACCGCAGGATGTATTCCTGAATGGACGCGCGGATCCACCACATCGCATAGGTCGCAAGGCGGAACCCCTTTTCCGGGTCGAACCGCTTGACCGCCTGCATCAAGCCCACGTTGGCTTCGGAAATCACCTCCGCCTGCGGCAGGCCATAGCCGCGGTAGCCCATGGCGATCTTGGCGGCGAGGCGCAGGTGGCTTGTCACCATCCGATGCGCGGCTTCGGTATCTTGATGGTCCACCCAGCGCTTGGCCAGCATGTACTCTTCTTCCGGCTCCAGCAGCGGAAACTTGCGGATTTCCTGCATGTAGCGGTTCAGCCCCTGTTCCGGGCTGGGTGCGGGAAGGTTGGTATAGGTGCTCATGTCGTGCCCCCTGATGTTGCCCCGGTGCGATTGCGCCCCCGGGGACCGTGTAACCTATGGTGCAGCGGCCAGCCCTGCAAGGCCATGCCTTACCACTGCATGTGTAACAGGAAATGTTGGTCCCCGTTCCCGATGTGAAGCTTTGTGACTTTCGCTTCACGGGATTGTCACTGCGCCCCGGTCTTGGCCCTTTGCGCCTTCCGGAATCCCTGACCAGACAAAGCCTCGCGGGCCCGGTAAAGGTGTCTGGCGCGTTCCCGTTTGGACCGAAAGGAGCCCCGCCATGGCCTTTGCCCGCCGCCTGCCCTTGGGCCTTGTGTTGACCGCCCTCTTCGGGCTTGCCCTGACCGGTCTGACGGCCGCGCCCGCGCAGGCCTATTACCCCTGCAACGGCCCCGGCCCGGGTGAGGTGCTGATCGGGATGGACAACAGCACCAACCCACCGACGCCCTTGTGCGAATATGTCGGCGAAGAGGGCAGCGGCTATGCCGACCCCGGACCTTCCGGCTATTGGGAAGAGCGGTTCGGCGCCATCGCCTGGGGACGCGACAGCGGCGATGGGCCGACCTACAGCTGGTATGTCAATGCCACCAGCTTTGCCGAAGCCGAGAACGGCGCCCTGGTGCAGTGCCAGCAAAGCGGGTTCAGCAATTGCATCCTTGGCCCCTCGATCGCCAATGGGTCGATTGCGGTTGTGGTGGCCAATGACGGCGGGCTCTTCGCGGAATGGGGCGATGACAGCGGCCAGGCCAAGCGCAAGGCCTTGCGCCTGTGCAAGAAATCCGCCAAGGGCTGCAAGGTTGAACAGGTGCTCGACAGCCCTGCCGCCTGGGTCAGTTACTAGGCCCTGAACGCTGCCGCAGCCCGTCCAGAAGCCCGGCCATATCCGCAGGCAGGGGCGAGGAGAACTCCACCCGCTCCCCCGTGACCGGATGGTCAAACCCCAGACTGGCGGCATGGAGGGCCTGCCGGCGGAAGCTGTTGGCCAGCGCAGCCCCCGTCCCGAACATCTTTTCGGACAGCCGCCGCGTGCCGCCATAGGTCTTATCGCCCAAAAGCCCGTGGCCCGCATAGGCCAGATGCACCCGGATCTGATGCGTCCGCCCGGTCTCCAGCCAGCATTCGACCAGCGAAGCCTCGGCCCCGAACCCCTCAACCACCCGGGCGCGAGTGACGGCGTGGCGGCCTGCTCCCAGACGACAGCCTGCCGTTGCCGGTCGGTCTTGTGCCGCGCAAGGTGCGTGGCCAGCCGCAGGATGCCGCCCGCCTCGAAACTTACCCCGCGCAGGCCGCGCAAGCGCGGGTCACCCGCCTGTGGCACCCCATGCACCACCGCCAGATAGCGCCGGGTGACGGTGTGATCCTCAAACTGCCGCGCCAGCCCCTGATGCGCCCGGTCGGACTTGGCCACGACCAGAAGGCCGGTCGTGTCCTTGTCGATCCGGTGCACGATCCCGGGCCGCCGCGCGCCGCCGATGCCAGAGAGCGTGTCGCCGCAGTGATGCAGCAGCGCGTTGACCAGCGTGCCCGAAGGCGTGCCGGGCGCCGGATGCACCACCATGCCCGCAGGCTTGTCGATCACGATCAGATCGGCATCCTCATAAACCACGGTCAGAGGAATAGCTTCGGGCAAGGTGTCAAGGCTGATCGCGGGCGCAAGGGTCAGCACATAAACCTGCCCTTCCGCCACCTTTGCCTTGGGGTCTGTTACCGCCACGCCATCCCGCGCCACGTTGCCATCCGCGATCATCCGCATCAGGCGCGAGCGGGACAATGACGCTTCCTCTGGCACCGCCGCTGCAAGCGCCTTATCAAGGCGGGGGGCTGCGTCCTCACCAATGGTGACGGTCAGGGTTCCGCCTGCCAAACCGGGTTCGGCGTCGTCACCATCCTCGAAAGCCTCATCTGTGAAAGTTTCGCGCATGTCCGATCCCGTCCCGCCAGGTGAGCCGCCAGACGATCCCATCGTCCTGCCGCCCAGCCTGCGGCTATTGAAATGGCTGGTGATCGTGCTGACACTGACCATGATCGGCGGTGTCATAACCGTGGTGGGGCTGCTTGTCACCCGGATGCCGCAGGCCTTTGGCACGACGCCGCCATCCCTGCCAGCCGAGGTCACCCTGCCCGAAGGCACCCGCGCGCAAGCGGTGACCTTTGGCACCGGTTGGGTGGCCGTGGTGACCACCGATGACCGCATCCTGATCTTCGACACGGACGGCACCCTACGGCAAGAGGTGCCCCTGACCCCCTGACGCAGCACCCTGCACCGGGCGGCTATCAAATTGAGCGCCTTCAGGCGCATTCCTTTCCTCTCGCCTCTGGCGCGCGAAGCGGCGCGCCAACCGGCTCGGTCAGTGGGGGTTTTCCACCCCCACACCCCCGGAGAGTATTTCTCAAAAGAGCAAATCAGGGCGCGTTTGGCCGTATCCGGAAACCGACCCCGGAATGACGGGGATGGGCATGCCTTTGCCGGTCTTGGGCGGCAGGGTTCTGGGGTAAGACGGGGGTAAGGCGATGATCGGCGATCTTGGTGCGGCAGATGCAACGGCCCTTGCGGGTCTGGTCGCGGCGGGGGAGGTGACCCCGACCGAGCTTCTGGATGCGGCCCTTGCGGCGGTTGAGGCGCGCAATCCCGCCCTGAACGCCGTGGTGCTGCTGCAAGAAGGTGTTGCGCGCAAGGCGATTGCCGATGGATTGCCGCAAGGCCCGTTCCGGGGTGTGCCCTTCCTGATCAAAGACCTGGGGATCGAGGCGAAGGATTTCCCCAGCCACAACGGCAGCCGATTGCTGGCCAATACGGTCTACCGGGGTGACAGCGCCATCTTTGCCCGGATCAAGGCGACTGGCGTCGTCACCTTTGGCCGCACCACTGCGCCCGAAGGCGGGATTGGCGCCGCGACCGAGGCTGCCGTCTATGGTGGCCCGACGCGCAACCCCTGGAACCTGGAGCACACGGCGGGCGGATCGTCCGGCGGCTCGTCGGCGGCCGTTGCGTCGTGCGGACCGACCCGCAGAGCGTTGTCCGGACCGCAGACGGCAGAACGATCCCCGTCGAAAGCCGCGTTCAGCGGGTCGAGTACAGAGGACAGGAAGCGATCCTGAGAATCGTGCGGGATCTCAGCGCGCTCCGGACCCAGGAGGAACAGCTGCGGGAGGCACAGCGCCGGGAGGAGGTG